>JAEYRR010000222.1 GCA_023435505.1 Bacillota bacterium
CCTATTGTATTCAATACAAAGGGTATATCCAGCTGTTTCAGTTTCTCTGAAGAATGGGAGGTATTGCCGCCTAAAAAAATGATACCCTTAAGACGTTTTTCCTTAATCAGTTCAATGGCAACATCAATTTCATCTTCGTGCTCTTCTACACGATGTAGAATAAAGGAATACTTCCGTTCATGGGTTTTCCTTTCAATAATATCAATCATAGCGGAAAAGAAAGGATTTGTGATACCTTTAATCAATACCGCAATGGTTTTTGCATTGGACCTTTTCAGATTTCGTGCACTATTATTGGGAACATAATGATGCTCCCGTATTACCTTCATAATCATTTCTTTCGTTTCCGGATTAATATCCGGATGATTATTAATCGCTCGGGAGACTGTGCTTACTCCGACTCCACATGCTTTTGCAATATCCTTAATTGTTTCCATATGCCTTCCCTTATCTCTCATGTTATCTGCCATATAATTTTGTTACTTTTTTCACTTACTACGATATCAGTAATTTCACCTTTTTTCAAGCGCCACTTCCAATTATTACAAAGGAGTTACCTACTAGCGTTCAGTAGGTAACTCCTTCTTCTTATCACAATATTCTATATTAATACTACATGATCGTATAAGGTTTTCTCGTTAATCCTTGTACAGATTACGAGGGACTGCCAGCCTCAGATGATTGTATAAATCGTCATTCATTTGAATCAATACACAAATCATATCCTGTTTATGTTTAGTTATGATTGCATATGGTGAATCTGTTGGGTCACATGCGCTGTAATTTACTTGTTTTAGCTTCCCATATGCCCCTATACGAGAAGAGGATAGCGGCGCAATCAGTTCTACCTTTGTCAGATCCAGATGCATGCCTGATTTTCTACTCTCTCTTTTAAAAATAATATCAATATCCAGATCCTTGTTAATCAGCGTATATTCATACTCTACATAAAAACGTGGGAAGATTAGATAGTATGCGATAAATCCCATTGCAAAAGTAAGCATAAGACCATAAACACCAATAATAAAGCTTGTAAGAAACAATGCAATAATTACAGCATAGATCAATGCTTTAAACACGATATCTATTGAACGGTTACGTCGACTGATTAATTGTTCATATACAATGTCATTCATGAGAATTCTCCTTTAAATATCTTTTATCCATCCCTATCAAATTGATCTGGTTGATTCTCTTTGTAAAAGAGTGGCTGGTAGGATTACCTTCTTGTTACCACCTTCTTTTTTGATAATATCAAAAAGAAGATCGATCATAGTTTTAGCCATTTCTTCAACTGGTTGCCGCATTGTCGTGATGCTAGGAACATAATAAGCACCCATCACAATGCCATCAAATCCAGCAACAGAATAATCCTTCGGTATCGACTTTCCTGCTTCAAAGATGGCCCTGCAAGCCCCTAGTGCAAGTCTGTCTGCAAAGGCATAAACTGCAGTAAAAGATTCATTTTTTGCTAGTAGCTGTTTCATCAAACGATACCCTGTCTCCATATCATAGGAATCGTCAGATCCATTCATATGCATAACAAGTTCTTCTACAAGAGTTCCTCCATTGTCCTTTAATGCCTGTACATATCCTTGATAGCGAAGAAGTCCGATACTTTCGTCATCAGCACTAGCCGTAAGTATCGCTATTCTTTTGTGCCCCTGCTTGCAAAGATATGTAACCATATTGTTGCTTTCTGCATAATCATCAACAGATACAGATGCCCATATATTCGAGCTAACTTCATAGTCTTTCGGTATGCCCATCGTATTTAATACAAAAGGAATCGTTAATTGCTTTAGCTTGTCGGAAAAGTGCAAAATATTACCTCCTAGAAATATGATGCCCTTAAGCCGTTTTTCCTTGATCAATTCGATGGCAACGTCAATCTCTTGCTCATGTTCTTCTACCCTCTGCAAAATGAAGGAATACATTCGCTTATACGTTTCCCTTTCAATAATGCCAATCATGCTGGAGAAGAATGGATTAGTGATACCTTTGATTAGTACCGCAATTGTATTCGTATTGGTTCTCTTCAGATTTCTTGCGTTGTTATTGGGAACATAGTGATGTTCGCGGATTACATTCATAATCATGTTTTTTGTTTCTGGATTAATATCCGGATGATTATTAATTGCACGGGAGACAGTACTCACACCAACTCCACAGGCCTTCGCTATATCCTTTATTGTTTCCATATCTTTATTCCTACTACTCAAATGTTATCTGCCATACAATTTTGATAGTTCAAGAATTCTACTTATTACATTATCAGTAATCTCATCTTTTTTCAAGCGCCATTTCCAATTTTCTCCCAATGATGAAGGCAGATTAATCCTAGCCTCTTGGCCTAATCCTAGGTACTCTTGTATTGGAATAATACATAAATCAGCAACACTCGCCATCGCTAATCTAATAAAATCGTAATGCAGTTCATTTCTTGGTGTTGACGCATTATTCATATAGCGTTGAGATAATTCTTTATCTTCCTTATCCAGGGAATCATACCAGCCCTGAATGGTATTATTATCATGTGTACCTGTATACACAACACAATTCTTGTCGTAATTATGCGGAAGATAATCGCTTTCCTCTCTGGAATCAAAGGCAAACTGCAGTACCTTCATACCTGGAAAACCTGATTCCTGAACCAGTTGTCGAACACTGTCAGTCATAAATCCAAGATCTTCTGCAATAATATGCTGAGGTCCCATTGCTTTTTCTAGCTCATTAAACAGTTCTATCCCAGGCCCTTTCTCCCAGTGCCCGAATTGAGCTGTCTCTTCCTTATAAGGGATAGAATAGTATTCATCAAAGCCTCGGAAATGATCCACGCGTAAAACATCATACATCTTTAAAGTATAGCTTAATCGTGTAATCCACCATTCATATCCAGTCTCTTTATGATATGCCCAATTATACAAAGGATTTCCCCAAAGCTGACCAGTGGCAGAAAATCCATCCGGTGGGCATCCTGCAACTGCTACCGGTTCCTTATTCTCATCGAACTGGAAGAGTTCTGGATTTGCCCATGTATCAGCACTGTCAAAGGCTACATAGATTGGAATGTCTCCAATGATTTCGATTCCCTTTTTATTGGCATATTCGTGAAGCGCATTCCATTGTCTACGAAACTCATATTGTTGGAATTGATGAAACTCACATTGCTTCTTAAGTCTTTCTCGTGCTTCTTGAAGTGCCTGTTTATCACGATATTTAATCGGTCCATCCCACTGGTTCCATGGAAGACCATTATATTCATCTTTTACGGCCATAAATAAGCTGTAATCCTCTAACCAAAACGCATTATCCCTTACAAAAGCTTCATACTCTTCTCCTGGCGTAAAGCGTTCAAAAGCCTTAGCTAGTACTTCATATCGTACGTTGTATAGTTTCTCATAATCAACCGCTCTATCATCCTTACCAAAATCCAGCTCTTCTAATTCCTCTTCTTTTAGAAGTCCACTCTGGATGAGCTGTTGCAAATCGATAAAGTATGGATTACCGGCAAACGTAGAAAAGGACTGGTATGGTGAATCCCCATACCCAGTTGGCCCAAGAGGCAGTATCTGCCACTTCTTTTGACCTGCTTCACACAGCTGATCAATAAACTCATATGCTTCTTTTGAAAAACACCCGATGCCATAATCTGATGGTAGTGAAAAAATAGGAAGAAGTATCCCGCTCTCTCTCATATATGTTCTCCTTCCTTAACCTTTTACAGCACCTGCTGTAACGCCTTTTATAATATATTTCTGACAGGACAGATAAAATATGATGATTGGAATAATTGCTAACACAAGCATTGCCATCATAGCACCCATATCAATGGAACCATATCCACCACGTAGGTATTGTACTGCCATTGGAATAGTTGGTTTTTCGCTATCCAGTACCAAGGTTGGTAACAGGTAATCGTTCCAAATCCACATAGTCTGAAGAATTGCAACGGATATTACTGTTGGACGTAACATTGGGAATACTATTTTAAAATAAATCTGAATAGGATTACAACCATCAATCATAGCTGCTTCTTCTAAGGAAATTGGAATTGACTTTACAAAACCTGCAAACATAAATACGGAAAGTCCAGCTCCAAATCCGACATAAACAAAGATGATACCAAACATATTTCCCATATTCAACATATCTGTAATCTTAGATAAGGTGAACATAACCATCTGGAATGGTACAATCATAGCGAATACAAACAGGTAATATAAGAAAGAAGAAATCTTGCACTTAGTACGGGTAATCCACCATGCACACATGGACGTCAAGAGAATGATAGCCAATACAGAGAACACTGTAATGAAGGCAGATCTTCCTGCTGCAGAAAGCAATCCTGTTTTTGCGATTCCATCAATATAGTTTTTTATTCCAACAAAAGTGTCACCAGATGGCATTGAAAATGGCTGATCACTGATATAAAGTTTACTTTTAAAGGAATTAAGTAAAACAAGGAAAATTGGGTATGTGAATATTACAGAAAGTACTGTAAGGATAACGGTTGTAACAACTCCAGACCCCTTAGATACTCCTGTGGATACCATATCATTGTCAATTTTTTTCTTACGAGCCATTAGTTCTCAACCTCCTTGCGTCTTGTGAAATACAACTGCGCTAATGCAATCACTCCTACAATCAAGAAGAAAATAACTGCCTTCGCCTGTCCAACACCTTCCCATCCATTACGGTTATAGAATGTAGTATAGATATCAAGTGCCATCATAGAGGTGCCTTTGGCTGGTGCTCCAGCAGTCAAAGCCAAGTTCTGATCAAAAAGTTTGAAGGAGTTGGTTAAAGTCAAGAACAATGCAATGGTAAAGGAAGGCATTACCATCGGAATTGTAATTTTAAATAAAATCTTTCTCTTGCTGGCTCCATCGATTTTTGCTGCTTCAATCACTTCAGCAGGAATGTTCTGAATTCCGGCGATATATATAATCATCATATATCCGATTAACTGCCAGTTTGTCATAAAAACCATGCCCCAGAATCCATATTCTGCAGAGGACGTTATGGTTACGCCCCAATTTGCTAACACACCATTAATTAATAACTGCCAGATATATCCTAGCACGATACCGCCAATCAGGTTAGGCATAAAAAATACTGTACGGAATACGTTGGTTCCTTTGATGCCTCTTGTCAACACTGTCGCAAGTAAAAAGGCAAACACGTTTACTGTGATTACAGATACTATAGTAAACTTTGTTGTAAATACAAGTGCATTAATAAAATCCTTATTAGAAAATGCTTTGATATAGTTATCAAAGTACACAAACTTTGCATTTGTAACTGTTGTGAATTTACAGAATGATAAAATAATACCCGTAATAAATGGGATTATAAAGAATAATGTAAATGCAATCAACGTAGGCAATACAAATATCGGGAAGTATTTTTTATACGCCCTTTCCATGGTTATCCTCCTTTATTTAAAAAAGGGGAAGATATCATTCTTCTTCCCCTTCTTACATCTGTTACTCATATAGTTTATGAAATACAAGCATACTACTCAGCGATAGCTGCTTTCTCTGTTTCCCATTCAGCAACTGTCTCAGAAACAACTTTATCCCATTCTAATTTACCTGAGCTGTATTGTAATAATCTTGCACCAAGATCATCTTTAAATGTTTGGCTTGGGAAGCTAGTAAAGTTCCAAGATACAGAGTATAAATCCTTGTTGTCCATGTAACGAACAACTTCCTGTGCAAGTGGATCTTCTGGATTATCCTTTTCTTCAAAAGTATTGAATGGAGAGATGAATCCAAGTTTTTCAGTTACAAGCTTCTTGCCTTCTTCTGAACTAAATAACCATTCTACGAATGCAATACTAGCCTTTTGGTCTGCTTCAGAAGCTTTACTGTTAACGGAGAAGAAGTTCTCAGTACCTGTGCAAAGTCCTTGGTTTTCCTCACCATCTACACCTGTGTAAATTGGAAGGAATTTCACTTTATCTTTAGCAACTACGTTACCTTCGGTACCACTGATTTGTCCCCATCCCCAGTTACCGTTTTGAACCATAGCTGATTTTCCAAGTGCGAATTCTGCCATAGAATCCTGTACTGACTTAGAACCAATCATGGAAGGTTCTGTTACAGAATTGTTTATGTACAGATCGAAGATGTTTTTATAGTTACTTGCATAATCAAAGGTGATCTTTTCTTCATCTTTAACACCTTTGTCTTTGTATTCATAGTAAATTGGAAGATTCATTAAGTGTGTCTGCCATCTCCAGTCTTCACCAGGTGTGAAGGAAGTAGAGGAGAATACGCCTTCAATTCCAAGTTCATCTTTCTTTGCAGTCATATCTTCAACAACTTCTTTAAGTTTAGCAAAATTGTTTACTTCATCAATAGAAGTTGCTTTAGCACCATCAAGTGCAAAATACTTGTTCATGATATCTTCGTTGTAAATGATTCCGTAACCTTCTACTACATATGGGATACCGTATACGCCGCCATCTTCACCTTTTACAGCCATATCGGAATCTTTTAACCAAGAGTATAAATCTGTCTTGGATAGGTCTGCACAGTAATCTTTCCAGTTTTGGTAACCAATAGGTCCATTGATCTGGAATAAGGTAGGAGCATCTTTCTTAGCGATTTCGGATTTAAGAATCTGCTCATATTGTCCAGAAGCTGCAGTTGTAACTTTAACCTCTACGCCAGTCTTTTCTGTATAAACTTTGGCAATCTCTTTCCACTGTTCAGCCTGTTCTGGTTTGAAGCTCAGATAGTATACGCTTCCTTTTTCTTCTGAAGCATTTGAACTAGAACCTGATTCTCCATTTTTGGTTCCACATCCTGCAAGTGCACCAACAACCATTGCCATAGATAGCATAAGAGCTACTATTTTTTTCTTTCTCATCATTTTCCTCCTAAGTATGAAACTTGATATAAAATGTATTTGGTAACGTTATCGGTATCGTTATCGGTAACGTTACCAAATCTTAAATATAATATACACCCGCTCTTATGAAAATGCAATCTTTTTATATGAATTCGTTATTAATAACAATATTTATAAATTATTTTTGTACACATTTCACATTCCATATATCATTATTGTATTCAGCGATGGTTCTGTCTGAAGAGAAATATCCAGCTTGGCTAATATTCTTTAACATCTTACGTCTCCACTGCGCTTGATTTTCATAGTCTTTGTATATCTTTTCCTTGGTTTCAATGTATTCCTTGAGGTCAAGTAATGCCATAAACCAATCTTTGTCTAGGATTTCCTTCTGAAGTCTAGTTAATTGCTTTTGGTTACCAATAGCAAGAAGTTCTTTTCCGGTTATGAAATCTAGGGCTTCACGGATGACAGGATCTTTCTTATAAAGATCTTTCGCAACATAATCAGCCTTTTCATAATGGGCGATGACCTCATCACTACGTTTACCAAAGATATAGATATTCTCGTCTCCCACCAACTCATGGATCTCAACATTTGCTCCGTCTTCGGTTCCTAGGGTAATCGCTCCATTCAACATAAACTTCATATTACCGGTACCACTTGCTTCTTTGGAAGCCAAAGAGATCTGCTCGGAGATATCACAAGCTGGAATTAGTTTCTCTGCCAGTGTAACATTATAGTTTTCCACCATAACAACCTTCAGATATGGACTAACCTGTGGGTCATTTGCTACTAATTCCTGTAGACACAGAATCAGATGGATGATATCCTTCGCAATTGTATACGCCGGTGCTGCTTTTGCTCCGAAAATAATCGTAATAGGTGTAGTTGGAATATGACCCTTTTTTATCTCCAGATATTTATGGATGACATATAGGGCATTCATTTGCTGACGCTTATACTCATGAAGTCTCTTAATCTG
>JAEYRR010000335.1 GCA_023435505.1 Bacillota bacterium
CTTTAATAACATCCAAATAACCTCAAATGTTATAAATTACTTTATAATTTTTCTGAATACGCTTCCACGCATACCAATAAATTGTAGCACAATTTATTGGAGATTACTATTGCTAATAGGCATTACATTGCTTTTTATTACGCACAATTTCAAAAATTGCAAATAAAATAAATCTATTTGCAAACAACAAAAAAGCACCAAAAGGTGCCATTATATGATACACCACCCCATATATTACACAAAACGACAGGATTAATCAATAAGAGATATCTGCCATTTTGTACTTATCACGGAATAGTTTAGTTTCAAATTCAAAATCACGTATATGATTGACAAAATCTGCATCAGATTTCAAAAAATAATCATATTCAAGGTGTTGTTTTCCATCTTGTGACACAGGATCATCCCAGGTACAATCAATGTTATACCATTTGTCATTTAATTTAACAATGTTCCAGGCATGACTGACTCCTTTCCCCGAACCGGTTATAATTCGACAATCTATTCCTGCCTCCTTCATCATCAGATACGTAATCATTGCATATCCTTGACAAACAGAAGTCTGCTCAACGAAATTATCATAACCCGAGGTATGAATGGCACTAATATCGTACGTGGCATTCGTAATAATATAATCATGAATACTTTTAATTCTGTTATAGTCATCCTTTGCAACGATATTCAATGCTTCCAAAACAGTTCTAACTTTAGCAAGAACTGTTTCTGTCTCCTGTGCAGATTCATTATAATTCATCTTATACTCAACCCGATAAGCATTAAATAGACCTTTTATAATGATTTCTGTTCCTTTATAACTATACCGAAGATAATCAAAATCCAAATTGTTAGAAGGGTCATCCACTTCAAAGGCTTTATTTATTGCATCACCAACAAAACCATGTACGTCCTGAGAATCACCCTTAAAATTTAGGGTAACCGTCTGCTTTCTCTGCAACATGGCCTCACGTAAACTTTCTATATATTTATCTTTGGAATTCATTGTAGATTCTGTCCCAATCTGATCCATATAAATGGATAAATTGTAGTTCTTAAAAATAAGTACTAACACTAATCCCAAGGTCCCAACTACTAACAAAAGTTTACCCAGAACTCTCATAAAGCCTCCTATAATATAAAAGAGGAAGCTCTTAGTAAGAACATCCTCTTTTATTATTGCTTGTCCATCTTAGCGAGTTCTCATACTAGACTATATCCGTTTATGAGAATTATTCCTCTACCGTATCATTATCTGAAAGTGCTATTTCGTACTTTTCGATAATAATCTTTTGAATTCTGTCTCTTGTCTCAGAATTAATAGGATGAGCAATATCGCGATATTCGCCATCACCAGCACGCCTACTAGGCATAGCAATGAAAAGCCCCTTCTCTCCTTCAATTACCTTAATATCATGAACAACGAATTCATTATCCAAGGTAATTGAAACTACAGCTTTCATCTTGCCTTCTTTAGCCACCTTACGTACTCTAACGTCGGTAATCTGCACTGTTTGTACCCCCTTTAGCTATTGTATATTAGTTTTTATATAGTACGGGAATAGGGATACAGATCCTCTTCCCAATATATATCATATTGTAGAGTTCCTCTTACAGAATATATCTATCGTTATGTTCAACCACCACACGGATGTGGTCAGGTTCTCCAATATAGGTTGAGTTTGCACGGATTGTATCTCTGCTTTCTACAATACAATTCTCAATGTAGGTATTATCACCTATAAATACGTCATTTAAGATGATAGAATTTTTAATTACTGTATTATTACCAATATAAGCTTTTTTAAATAGGATAGAGTTAGTAACTTCACCATTCACAATACATCCGCTGGAAATAAGGCTGTTATTAACCCTAGACCCCTGATTATACTTAGCCGGTGGAAGATCCTCAACCTTAGAATAAATATCCGGATACTGTCGGAAGAAATATTTTCGAATATCCGTTTTTAGAAAATCCATATTGGTTTTAAAGTAAGATTCTACCGTAGCAATGTTGCTCCAGTAATTATTAAATTCATAAGAATAGATACGTTTCACACCAGTATGACGTACCACGATATCCTGAACAAAGTCATATCTCTCTTCTTGATCTGCCATCTCCAGAAGCTCAATTAATTGTCTTCTACGAATAATATATACCCCGGTAGAAACTAGGTTGCTCTTGGATATGATAGGCTTCTCTTCAAAGCTGGTAATCCGGTTCTCGTCATCCACCGCTACACATCCGAATCTGTTCGCTTCTTCAGTGGCTGGAAGCCTCTTGGTGACAATGGTAATGTCAGCCTTTTTTGCAATATGATATTCCAGAACCTTGCTGTAATCCATCTTGTAAACACCATCTCCGGATGCAATAACAACGTAAGGTTCATGGCTATTCTTTAAGAAATTAATATTCTGGTACATCGCATCTGCTGTGCCTCGATACCAAAATCCATTGTCGGCCGTTATAGTCGGCGTAAAGACAAATAAACCGCCCTGCTTTCTACCAAAATCCCACCACTTGGAGGAATTCAAATGCTCCGTCAGGGACTTTGCATTATACTGCGTATAAACTGCAACTTTCTGAATATGGGAATTTGACATATTGCTCAGCGCAAAATCGATACTGCGGTATCCACCTGCAATCGGCATTGCGGCAATAGCTCTTCGATTTGTTAATTTTCCCATCTTATTATTATTACCACCTGCTAAAACAATTCCTATCGCTCGCATTATCTGTCACCTGCCTTTATCAATGTCTCACCACTTAATAGTTTATTATCGATATAATCGCCAGGAACAGTATGTCCGGAAATGGCGGTATTCTTGCCAATCTCTATGTTATCTGGAATTACTGAGTTTTCACCGATGGTAGCAAGACCATCTGCATAAATATCAGGTCTCACCTTATTCGGCACATCATCTCCAACGCCAATACGAACGTTTTCACCAATTATAACACGCTCTGCAATAATTCCTTTATTAATGCAACTGTTTCTATGTATGACAGCTCCATTCATGATAATGGAATCTCGAATCTCACAACCCGCTTCAATGGTAACGCCCGAACCTATGACAGAATTCGTTACTTTACCGTAAATCTCAGTCCCTTCACCAATAATCGCCTTATTGATCTCTGCCTGACCGGATATATACTGTGGTGGCAAAACATCACTCTTGGTATATATCTTCCAATACTCTTCATACAAATTAAAGACTGGGACCAAATCAATCAATTCCATGTTGGCTTCCCAATATGAGGATAGTGTACCAACATCTTTCCAATAACCGTTATATTCATAAGCAAAAACCCTATCTCCGCGCTCATGACAATACGGTATAATATGTTTTCCAAAGTCACAACCAGGTTGATCCTTTAAGGTAAGCAGTGCTTCTTTAAGAACCTTCCAAGAGAAAATATAAATTCCCATACTTGCTAGGTTACTTCTTGGCTGTGCTGGTTTCTCTTCAAATTCAAGAATTCTCTTATTCTCATCTGTAATTACTACGCCAAAACGGGACGCTTCCTCCATTGGCACTGGTATAGTAGCTAGGGTAATATCTGCATGATTAACCTTGTGGTACTCTAACATTACTTCGTAATCCATCTTATATATATGATCTCCACCTAATATGAGAACATACTCTGGATTATAATACTCCATATATTCAAGATTTTGATAAATGGCATTGGCTGTTCCGGTATACCACTCACTACTATTACTTTTCTCATAAGGCGGAAGTATAGATACACCTCCAACATTACGATCCAGATCCCATGGAATGCCAATTCCAATATGTGTATTCAGACGCAATGGTTGGTATTGGGTAAGTACCCCCACTGTGTCGACACCTGAGTTAATACAGTTACTTAACGGAAAATCTATAATTCGATATTTTCCGCCGAATGCTACAGCAGGCTTTGCAACCTTGGCAGTTAAAACGCCTAACCGGGAGCCTTGTCCACCTGCTAGAAGCATAGCAATCATTTCTTTTCTAATCACGTAATCACCCCTTGCTGTAAGATTCCTTTATAATTATACCATGAATATTCAAAAAAGTGAACAAATAATGCTAATCTTCTACTCATTTTCTTCATTTTGGATTTAATTATGAACAAAAACGTGAAATGAACGAATTTTTTCATAATTCATATGATAAATAGAAATTAAAAATTAGCAAAGTGCATAAACAAAAAGCCTTCTTTTTCAAATGTATTGTATTTTCCAATCATTTGGTTATAATATTCAGTAGAATTAACAATAATTTATAGAATAGGACGTGTACCGTATTATGTATAAAATTGATTTCGATCACCCTTGCCACATCTATTTTATGGGCATCGGTGGTATTAGTATGAGTGCTTTTGCTGAGTTGTTACATAGTGAAGGCTTTACTATTAGCGGTTCAGACATGAAAGAAAGCAAGATAACCAACCATTTGGAATCTCAAGGCATCCATATATTTTATGGGCAAAAGGCCTCAAATATAACCAACGATATAGATTTAGTAGTTTATACAGCAGCTATCAGTAGTTTTAATCCGGAATATGTAGCTGCTAAGGAAGCCGGCATTCCTATGATGGACCGTGCTGAGATGGTAGGCCAGGTAATGGCTAACTATGAAACTCCAATTGCTATTTCAGGAACCCACGGCAAGACTACGACCACTTCTATGCTATCTCATATTTTTCTTTCCGCCAAAAAGGATCCCACTATTTCAGTAGGAGGCATCTTAAAAGCAATTAATGGTAACCTCAGAATTGGGCAGAGTGAGAATTTTATAACAGAGGCCTGTGAATATACCAACAGCTTTCTAAAATTCAATCCAAAGATTAGTATTATTCTGAATATTGAAGCAGACCATCTGGATTTCTTTAAGGATTTGGACGATATTCGCAATTCCTTCCACCTATTTGCCAAAAGACTTCCCAACGATGGAGCATTGATTATAAACGGTGCTATTGACGACTATAAGACACTTGTGTCAGGCCTTAGCTGCAAGATAATCTCTTATGGTTTAGATAAGAATCTTTATGATTATGCTGCTGAGAATATTACATTTAATGAGAATGGGTTTGGAGAATATGATTTATATAAGAATGGAACCTTTGTAAAGCATATGCATCTATCTGTTGTAGGAATTCATAATGTATCCAACTCTCTAGCTGCCATAGCTGCCGCAGAGGAAGTAGGAATCTCCATAGAGCACGCTCAGGAAGGTTTAAATCAATTTGAGGGTACAGATCGTCGCTTTGAATTAAAAGGAAAAATTGGTGGTGTTACTATTATTGATGACTATGCCCATCATCCAACGGAAATCATGGCTACCCTGAATGCTGCTAAACGATATCCAGGCAATAGTGTGTGGTGTGTGTTTCAACCACATACCTATACTAGAACCAAAGCTTTTCTTAAGGAATTAGCTGAAGCTCTTTCTTTGGCGGATCACATTGTGCTAGCTGATATCTATGCTGCCAGAGAAGCCAATCCTGGCGATATCTCTTCAAAAGATATTCTAAAGTTATTGCAGGATGCAGGAAAAGATGCTTACTATTTCCCAAGTTTTGATGAAATTGAAAACTTTTTATTAGAAAAATGCACTAACGGTGATTTGTTGATAACTATGGGCGCCGGAGACGTTGTAACCATTGGTGAAGCTCTCCTTGGCAAATAGTTATCCCCATTATCCACAACCTTATCAACATTTTTAACTGAGGAAGGTTGTGGATATTTTTTTTCTTTTTTTCGATAATATTTATTATTTGCATATTAAGAAAAGCCTAAATATCAATGATTTCTTACTTAATTTACATTTATTTACAGTATGTGTTTATTATTTTATCCACAAATTCCACATAATCCCCAAATTAATTCTACAAGATTAGTATTTTAAATCGGCTATTTTCTTAAATTTTTATCTATGCTATAATGATGTTTACATGTAAAATCATTTTATGGAGGCAGTGAGGCAATATGAATACAATATCTCTTAGGACCAATCACACCAATGATGTAACGGTCATTTCCAATATATTTATAGATAACTATATGCCAACTGCTAACGGTGCATATGTAAAAGTGTATTTATACTTACTCCGTTGCTTAAGTAACCATCTATATGACAATCTGAGTTTATCCACTATAGCAGATCGCCTAGAAGATACAGAAAAGGACATTCTCAGAGCAATCACTTACTGGGAAAAAGTCAATTTAATTACAGTTGCCAGAGATGAAAGAAACGTCATTACCAATATAACTTTTAATAGTCCTTCTTCACTGAATGAGGAATCCTTGGAGATGGATCTAGGCTCCGGAAACAACGCCGGCGTTGCTCTTCCTATTACTTCTGCGGATGTTGACAGTTTACCAACCAAATCTACCGGGGCTAGTCATTTTGACAAGCCTACGTATACCAAGGCACAGATTAGTGAATTGACCAAAGACAATAATGTAAAGCTTATTATGGGCGCAGTGGAAAGCTATATGCAACGCCCATTAAAGCCGACAGATTTGCAGCTTATTTTATATCTATATGAGGGAGTTGGATTTACTTCTGACCTTATTATGTTTCTATATGAACACTGTATCTCCAATGGAAAGAAAAACTCTAGCTACATTGAAGCAGTGGCTTTATCCTGGGCCAATGAAGGCATTGATACAGAGGAAAAGGCAAGGTTATATACCAATCAATACAACAAGACCTATCAGGCCATCAGTAAATCCTTTGGTTTAAATCGTGCCTTAGGAGATATTGAGATTCAATTTATTACACGCTGGATTATGAAGTTCAGTATGCCATTGGACCTTATTATTGAGGCTTGCAATCGAACACTTATGAAGGTTAACAAACCGGATTTTAAATATGCAGACAGAATATTGGAGAATTGGGCATCAAAGAAGGTACGCTCACTAGCTGACGTGAAGAGATTAGATGAGGATTTTGCCAAGCAGATTCCTCATCAAAGAATTGCCAAACCGGGAGTAGTGAACAAAGCCCCAACCAACAAATTTAATAATTTTACGCAACGTAATTACACAAAAGAAGATTTTCAGAAGATGGAACAGCTTTTATTAAAAAAACAATAGGAGGACGTAGGAATGGCCCTTACAAACTGGCAGTATAATGCCATACAAAGAGAATATGACAGTAGAAAATTAAATAACAAACATATTATGAAAAAGCGCCAGGAAAAGGCATATTCCCAAATTCCTGCTTTAAGACAGATTGAAGATGAATTGATCGACCAATCCATGGAAGCAGCCAGACTCGCCCTTAAGGGAGACTCTTCTGCTATT
Source organism: Bacillota bacterium (assembly GCA_023435505.1). Taxonomy (GTDB): domain Bacteria; phylum Bacillota; class Clostridia; order Lachnospirales; family Lachnospiraceae; genus KM106-2. Next base: position 7,293 of record JAEYRR010000335.1, read on the forward strand.
GATGTTCTGCGAAAGAAGAATATGGAACTTACTAATTGTAAGCTGGACCTACTAGTATCCAACGGGTTTCCAACAGATTATCTAGATCCTATATATACCTGCTCCCTTTGTAAAGATACCGGCTACGTTGGTCAAGAAAAATGCCAGTGCTTTAAGCAGGCCACAGTCGACCTTTTATATTCACAATCCACCATCCAAGACATTATAAAAGAAGAAAACTTTGATAACTTCTGCTACGATTTCTACTCAAAAGAGATGAGAAATCCTATTACAGGATTAACTCCTTATGAGAACATCTTAAGAGTTGTGACAATATGTAAGAATTTTATAAGCAAAGTACCGGGAGAATACCAAAATCTATTGATTTATGGTAACGCTGGTGTAGGTAAGACCTTTTTAGCCAACTCCATTGCAAATGAGCTGCTTCACAAAGGAGTAACCGTTTTATATCTGACCTCCTATCAGCTATTTGAGCTATTGGAAAAGAATAGGTTTAGCAAAAACAGCGAACAATATAAACAGGTGACTTCTATGGAAGAGGATTTTATCTACCAATGTGATGTCTTTATTATTGACGATCTTGGCACAGAGTTAATCAACAGTTTTGTCACAAGCGAACTTTACAATTGTATAAATGAACGCCATCTGTTGAAAAAAAATACCATAATTTCCACAAATTTAACTCCTGATGAATTATCCGCAACTTATAGCGAACGCATATCCTCACGAATTATGGGGGATTACTCATTTTTAAACATTTTTGGCGATGATATCCGCTTTACAAAGCACTTAAGATAATTGAGAGATTGCGTTTTATGGCAGATTTTGTCCTTGACGAACTATAGGGATAATGGTATAACCATGTATGGACATTGTTACCAATCATATGATATGGGTGTCAAAAACGCTGGACCAGATAGTTTCCAGAGCTTTTGACACCCATATCATCGAACAGCATATTTTATAAAAATGGAGGATGCACTCATGCCGCAACAAGATAACAATTTGGAAACGATTCCTATAGGCACCTTAGGAATTATTGCTCTTGAAAGTAGTCGCAAACTTGGGAACAAAGTAAACGATTATATTGTCAAATGGAGAAATGAACGTCAAAGTGAACACTCTGGTAATATCGTATTTAAAGCTTATAAACGGGATTCCTATCTTCTTAACGCTTTTTGTCCTCGTTTTGGCACAGGTGAAGCCAAAGGACTAATCAAAGAATCTGTCAGAGGTTCTGATGTATACATTTTATTAGATGTATGTAACTACAGTCTGACTTATACAGTAAGCGGACATCTTAATCACATGTCTCCTGATGACCATTATCAGGATCTAAAACGTATCATAGCTGCTATCGGTGGTAAAGCAAGAAGAATCACTGTTATTATGCCTTTCCTCTATGAAGGCCGTCAGCATAAGCGTAGCTCCAGAGAATCCTTAGATTGTGCATTAGCATTACAAGAATTAACCAATATGGGTGTAGAGAGTATTATTACCTTTGATGCGCATGATCCAAGAGTACAGAACTCTATTCCATTAAAGAGTTTTGAAACAATTATGCCTACCTATCAGTTTATCAAAGCGCTTTTAAGAAATGTTCCTAACCTTAAGATTGATGCTGATCATATGATGGTAATATCTCCGGATGAGGGTGCCATGGGAAGAGCAGTTTATTTTGGAAACGTTATGGGCGTAGATGTGGGTATGTTTTACAAGCGCCGTGATTATACAACAATTGTGGATGGCCGTAATCCAATTATAGCTCACGAGTTCTTAGGTGCTGACCTTGCAGGCAAAGACGTCATCATTGTAGATGATATGATTTCCTCCGGTGAAAGTATGTTAGATGTAGCTACAGAATTAAAAAGACGTAAAGCCGGTAGAATCTTTATTGCATCCACCTTTGGTCTCTTCACCAATGGTTTTGATAAATTTGACAAAGCTTATGAAAACGGTTTATTTGATAAAATTCTAACTACCAATTTGGTATATCAATCAGAAGAGCTTTTATCCAAGCCATACTATATCAGTGCTGATATGTCAAAATATATCGCATTATTAATTGATACATTGAATCATGATGCATCCATCAGTGAACTGTTAAGTCCAACAGAAAGGATTCAAAAACTATTGTCCAAATATGCCGAAAACGGTACTGTTTAAGATATTTCATGAGAGGTCTTACGAAAGATGCTCTCTTTATAAAAGCCTCCCGGATGTTACTAACATCCAGGAGGCTTTTCTTATATGATCAACCATTTGTTTTTAAGAACTCCACATACTCCTCACCTCTTATAGGCCTGGAATAATAATAACCCTGTAGATAATCCACTCCTAAATCACATAATCTGTTCACTTGATCTATGGTTTCTACACCTTCCGCTACCATCTTTATATTCAAACGATTAATCATGTCAATGACATTACTTAAGATAACACATGCTTTTTCCCCATTTTCTTCAAAACATGGCCAAATTAGACTTTTATCTAGTTTGATTAAATCGTATTGGATCTCTGCTATCTTCGATAGATTAGAATATCCGGTTCCAAAATCATCCATAGAAAAGCTACATCCCATGTCGGTGAGTTTCTTCATGTTTTTAGCTAATAATTCTCCTGACTCCGTGGCCGTAGTCTCCGTTATTTCCAGATTTATAAAAGATGGAGAAATCCCATACTTTTTCATCACTTCATCTAACTGTTTTGGTAAATCAGAATCCATACATTGGACTGCTGACAAATTCACCTCAATATACTGGACACCCAACTTCTCTAATCCATTCTTTTGAATGAATTCACATACCTTATCAAAGATACAGGCTCCAAGATCCATCATCAGACCTTTTTCTTCTGCGATTGGAATAAATTCCTCAGGTGATACAAAACCCATATCGCCTGTATTGGTCAGCCGCACTAAAGCCTCTGCCGATAGGAACCTCTTGTGCTTTACAGAGTAGATT
>JAEYRR010000039.1 GCA_023435505.1 Bacillota bacterium
AAATAATCGAGGATGATAGACGTCGTTGTGAAAAACTGACGGAACTTCTACCGAAGGCGATGATTATTCATGGAGACGGTACCGATAAAGATCTTCTTTTAGAAGAAGGCATTACAGAGGCTGAATCTTTTGCTTCCTTAACAGGAATTGATGAAGAGAATATATTACTTTCCTTGTATGCAAAAAGCAAAACAGCTGGAAAGGTTATTACTAAGGTAAATAGAATTGCCTTTGATGAGGTAATAAGTAACCTGAATCTTGGAAGTGTTATTTATCCCAAATATATTACGATGCAATATATACTGCAATATGTTCGCGCCATGAACAGTTCCATTGGTAGTAATGTAGAAACCTTATATAAGATTAAAAGGGATAAGGCCGAGGCTCTGGAGTTCTATGTGAATGAAAACTCCAAAATAATAGGAATCCCGTTGGAAAAACTGGATCTAAAACCAAACCTGATTATCTGCTCAATAAACCGTAATAGGGAAATTATTACACCAAAGGGACAGGATTGCATCGAAAAAGGCGATCATGTAATTGTAGTTACTACCAATATAGGATTGCATGATTTAAGCGATATATTAAGGAGCTAATGATGAATAGAAGATTTATCAGCTATATATTAGGCTGGATATTGAATTTCCAGGGAGTATTTTTAATAGTACCTTATATATTATCTCTGGTATATAAAGAAAAAAGCGGTATGGCTTGTCTTATCTCAGCGGCAATATGTTTTGCGATAGGAGGGCTTTTAACCTTTAAGAAACCAAAGGATAAATCTTTTTATGCCAAGGATGGTTTTGTATGTGTGGCATTGGGATGGATTGTATTAAGTATTTCAGGAGCATTGCCATTTATTATAAGCCGGGAGATACCGGATGTATTTGATGCCTTATTTGAAACAATCTCCGGATATACAACTACTGGAGCAACTGCTTTAGTTGATGTTGAAGCACTGTCAAAGTGTATGCTGTTCTGGCGTAGTTTTACTCATTGGATTGGTGGTATGGGAATTCTGGTATTTGTTCTCTGTATTATTCCCCTGGCAGGCGGAAATGATATGCATCTAATGCATGCAGAAAGTCCGGGGCCGAGTGTTGGTAAGTTTGTTCCTAGAGTAAGACGTACAGCTCTAATCCTATATGGGATTTATTCAGCTCTGACTATAATTGAGATTATTCTGTTGTTATTTGGTGGAATGAGCCTGTTTGAAGCGGTTACGATATCCTTTGGTACGGCAGGTACCGGAGGGTATGCAATTATGAATAGTAGTTTGGCAGATTACAGTATGTATATCCAGAACGTGGTGGCTGTGTTTATGGCATTGTTTGGGATGAATTTTGCTATCTATTTCTTAATACTGATACGTAATCCTAAAAAGATTTTCAAGAATGAAGAAGTAGGTACTTATTTTGCAATTATTATCGCTTCAACCCTATTAATTGGCTTTAATGTAAGAGAATCCTTTTCTTCTATATGGGTGGCCATACAACAAGCATTTTTCCAGGTCTCTAGTATAATAACCACGACTGGTTTTTCCACGACAGACTTCGATCTATGGCCGTCCTTCTCTAAAGCTATTTTGGTGATATTGATGTTTATTGGTGCCTGTGCCAGTAGTACCGGTGGAGGAATTAAAGTATCCCGTATCATCATCGCTTGTAAGAATGTTAAAAATGAGATTTTATCTTTTATCCATCCAAAAAGTGTTCATGTAATTCATATGGATGGTAAAAAGGTGGATAAGAGTGTTGTGCATTCCGTCAGTGTGTACCTTGTATTGTATTTTATTATCTTTACATTCTCGGTGCTGCTGATTACGATAGAAAACTATAGCCTTGAGACGAGTTTTACTTCTGTAGCCGCAACCTTCAATAATATTGGACCAGGACTTGATGGGGTTGGTCCTACTCAGAATTTTGGTTTTTTCTCCCCATTTTCTAAAATTGTCTTTATGTTTGATATGCTTGCAGGCAGACTGGAACTCATTCCGATGTTGATTTTATTTTCTCCATCAGTATGGAGAAGAAAACAGAAAAAAGGATTTATAAGTAAAAGATAATTTAGGTAACGGAGGCTGTAAAAAAACTCCCCTAACAGAAAAATCGCTGTAAGCATAGAGCTTACAGCGATTTTTTGGTATAATTAGTTATGCGACTAACCAATTACACTAACAATTATTCTACACTAAGACAGTTAAAATTACCACTGGATTTAGAAAAACTTATAGATATTTCTGATCCAGTGTACACCTTTTGTGACGTAATGGATCACATTGACCTAACACCATACTTTGCAGAGAAAGGCTGCAAAACAGGTCGCCCAAGATGTGATGCACAGAAGTTATTAAAGGTAATACTGTTTGCATTCATGGAGCATGGAATCAGCTCATTACGAGAAATCGAAAAACTATGCCGAACTGATATCCGATACATGTATCTTCTTGATGATATGAAAGCTCCGTCCTTTGCCACTTTCGGCAACTTTATCCGAAATGAACTTAGTACATCAATTGAACAGATATTTAGCGATATTAATAATTACATATTTGAAGCTGATCATGTAGATTTGGACCACACTTACATTGATGGGACCAAGATAGAAGCCAACGCAAATCGTTACACCTGGGTATGGAAAAAGTCTTGTATCAAGAACCGTGACAAGGTGTTTGAAAAAATTTCGCTACTAATAGATGCAATGAATTCAGACGTACTTAACTTTCAGCAAATAAGACTAGAAAAGCGTGAAAATTATGGGATAGATTATGTAGAAACACTGCTTGAGCACTATCGTCAGGCAACGAATCTTGATGTTTCAAAGTTTGTATCTGGGATAGGCCACCGGAAAAGCCTATATCAGAAGCAATACCAGGAATTGCAAGGGTATTTGGAACGATTAAAGACATACGCAAAACACATAGAGATATGTGGAGAAAGCAGAAACAGTTACGCTAAAACAGATCCTGATGCAACCTTTATGCGGATTAAGAGAGACTATATGGGAAATGATCAGCTTCTTCCAGCATACAACATGCAGGTTGCCATATGCGATGAATATATAGCTGTTATAGATGCAAAGCCATATGCCTCTGACATGGAGTGCTTTGTTCCACTAATGGAAAAATTCAATGATACCTATGGTCATTACCCCAAATATCCAGTTGCAGATGCTGGATATGGTTCCTATAATAATTACCTTTACTGCGAGGAACATGGTATGGAGAAGTTCATGAAATTTACTATGTTTGAAAAAGAAACAAAGAGCGAAACATATCATAATAATCCGTATCGTGCAGTGAATTTCAAAAGAGACTCACAAGGGAATCTCCTATGTCCTAACGGCAAAAAGTTCAACTATAAATATGAGAAACCTGTGCGTGGAAACAAATATGGTCGAACAGAAGAAATCTATGAATGTGAGAACTGCGAAGGATGTCTATATAAAGCAGAATGTTGCAAGAGAACATCCGGAAACCGAAGGATACAGATAAACCGTGAACTAACATCATTTCACCAAGAGGTCATTACGAATCTCGAATCCGTACATGGAGCATTGTTATGTATGAACAGAAGTATTCAGGCGGAAGGGACATTTGGAGTGATGAAGTGGGACAGATCTTACAAAAGACTCTTTCGAAGAGGTGAAAAAGCTGTAATTTTAGAATTTAGCTTAATTTCTTGTGGTTACAACCTTTACAAATATCACAATAAAAAGAAACGAATACAGTTAATAGCATGAGATTCAGACCAATAGTGGTAGTTAGTTAGCCTGTGATTGCACAGGTTTATTAAGTGAACCGTTTTTTAGAAGAAAAGTCTAGAAAAGACTAGAAATGCCACAGCAACATCAACTGATGTCGCTGTGGCATTTCGTTAGAGCTGTTTTTTTACAGCCCCTTGTTCATTAATTATGATTGATTACTTTGCTAACATATTCATAATCTCATTGCTACGCTTAATAAATTTGGTCATGGAAGCAGCATCTAATGGTTTATGACTAATTAAAGCAAGGTCATATAACTGTTCACAGAATAAGTTCGTCTTTTCCTCATCCTTATGCTCGAATACATACTGTACTAGGGAGTTATTCGCATTTAATATAAGAGTTTCCCCTCCATCAAACATATCAGCTCCGCCACCATACATGCTATACATTTTCATCATATCCTGCATTCTTCTTGTATCCTCAGAAAGGGTAATCATAGAGGAAACTTCAGCATTCTTTAGCTTTTCAACCTTAACCTCTAACTTCTCCTTACCAAGTACTTTACGGAACTTCTCAGTCAAAGCTTCTGTCTTCGTCTTCAGACTTTCTTCGTCTTCTTTGGAAACCTCATCTTTGAAGTTATCGGTAACATCTGCATCTATTCTCATAAACTTGATGTCATCCTTGGCCTGCTCTAACTGGGAGATAAATGGCTGGTCAATATTATGAGTCATAATAACAGCATCCATACCATTCTCTTTAAACATATTGATATACTGACTCTGCTGTTGCTCATCTGTTACATAGTAAACCGTATCCTTAACAACTTCCTTGTCCGTCTTTTCCTCTTTGGTCTCCGTCTCTTCTGTCTTCGCTTCCTCTGATTTTGCTTCTTCTCCTGATACTTTTTTAGCAGCTTCTACATACTCAGGTAAGGTAATGTACTTGCCTTCTAGGTTTTTAAAGATGATAAAGTCCTTCATCTTGTCTCTAAATTTATCATCCTTTAAACAACCATATTTTATAAATGGATTAATGTCATCCCAGTATTTCTCATAGTTCTCACGTTCTACCTTGTACATTCCAGCTAACTTATCCGCAACTTTCTTAGAGATATACTCGCTGATTTTCTTTACAAAACCATCATTTTGCAAAGCACTTCTGGATACGTTAAGTGGAAGATCTGGACAGTCAATTACTCCTTTTAGAAGCATTAAGAATTCAGGAATAACCTCCTTAATGTTGTCTGCAATAAACACTTGGTTGTTATATAACTTAATAGTTCCCTCAATGGAATCATACTCTGTATTAATTTTAGGGAAATATAAAATACCTTTTAGGTTAAATGGATAATCCATATTTAGATGGATCCAGAACAAAGGCTCTTTGTAGTCATGAAACACATGGCGATAGAATTCCTTATATTCCTCTTCTGTACAATCATTTGGATGCTTTGTCCAAAGTGGAGTAGGATTATTGATTGGTTTTGGCTTCTTCTCAGACTTTTCAGTAGCCTTTCCTTCTTCGTCTACCTCTGCATCAATAACCTCATCCTCAGGCTCTTCTACAGGCTCTTCTACCTTAGCAGTTGCATTGGTAAAATAAATTTCAACTGGCATGAAGGAACAGTATTTGTCTAATACTTCCTTTACACGATATTCATTACAGAATTCGTAGCTATCTTCATTTAAATATAATGTAATGGTCGTACCTGTGGTTTCCTTATCGGAATCATCCATCACAAATTCAGTACCACCTTCTGATTCCCAGTATACGGCTTTGGAGCCCTCTTTGTAGGACTTGGTTTCGATCGTAACTTTATCTGCTACCATAAAGGCAGAATAAAAACCTAAACCGAAATGCCCAATAATCTGATCTTCGTTGGTCTTATCCTTATACTGAGCTAAAAATGCTTCAGCACCAGAAAAGGCAATCTGATTAATATATTCCTGAACTTCTTCAGCTGTCATACCGATTCCGTTATCAGCAAAAGAAATGGTCTTCTTTTCAGGATTCACTACCACGTCCATACGAAATGCGTGATCGTCAGGGAAGGAAACTTCTCCGATTACTTCTAATTTTTTCAGTTTTGTAATGGCGTCGCAACCATTGGATACTAATTCTCGGATAAATATATCATGGTCGCTATATAACCATTTTTTAATAATAGGAAAAATATTTTCAGAATGGATGGATAAACTTCCTTGTTGTCTGCTCATAAAATCGCTCCTTTTCTTGTATTTGATGGTTGGAAAACACCTTCTGTTTTCCGGCTAACTATTATAATAATACTTCACTTATCCCTTGTCAAGAAAAAATTAGCACTCAACAAGCGTGAGTGCTAATAAGAATTTTATTTATATTTGCTTATTTATTCCTCTGTATAGGCAATCTGTGCCTTGTGTAAGAACTGTTTGACAGATTCATCCCAGTAATGCTCCAAACTCTTGTCCATGGAAAATATCTTTAAACTGGTTCCTGTTAAAATATAAAGCCCTTTGCTGTCATATCGCAGGTTCAGATATAACCCATTGACATCAGCAGAAGTGAAGGATAGTCCGCTATTTTGTAACAGGCCATTCATCTGCTCTTTATTAATCTGAAATACTATCCTCATGGAAAGCGGCGTTCTAGTCCCCTTAATACATTGATAGGCAATCGGCTTAATCTCGCTCCATTTTCCATAGCTCCGCCCTTCGAGTTCTTCCTCTTCATCCGTAGAATACCAAGCCATATTAAGCTTACCATCTATATGAAGGGAAGTTGCCGTTTCTATGTCCATTTCATTGACTAAAAATTCATCAAATAAGGAATGAACCAGAAGTTTAGACATCATGATCTTTACATCCTGAATCTGTAATGCAATCATACTATTGTACCTTTCTTCCTCTAATCTTACCCTATCTATTGTAGAATATTATGTCCTGATTTGCAAATACTATGGAAGTAAAATTTGACGAATTCAAGGAGGTAACGACTATGTTGTATTACTCAGAAAAAAGCAGATCTTACAGGTTTCCAGGACACGAGAGTGTTTTAAACTATGAAAAAGACCATCATCTCTATTGTCCTTCTTCCGACAACTTTACTTACCTGGAGAATGACCCCTATGACTCCTATGGTCCCTTGTCCATACCTAGCGTCTCTACTTATACGGAAAATACTTCTTATACAACACCATTCTTCTAAATGAATGTAGCTTTAGATAATTAATATGTAGAAAAGGTCATTTACATCAAACCATGTAAATGACCTTTTTTTACCATATCATATATTCCGTTGGCATAGTATGATTCACTACTACAAAAATAACGGTGAGGATTACTAGATGTAATGGATAATACACATAAAACAGATATTTTACCTTTGGTCCTAACTTACCATTGTAGAGAGAAATGATAGGTACTGCCAAAGTACTGAGCATCTGTATATTATTAATACCACAAAATAATACATTAAGCACAAGAAGTACAGAAAACAACTGAATATTCCGTCCTCGGTACAGATAGAACACTGCCATATAAGCGATACCAAGCTCTGCATAGTCAACCTTTGCCATACTTGCTACTACTCCTACAGCCAACAGAATAGCAACCTGTGCCATACTGGTGGAAGATGTGTACTGGCCCCATCTTTCTTTCGCCTTTTCCATCATATAT
>JAEYRR010000060.1 GCA_023435505.1 Bacillota bacterium
GCCATAAGGATTGAAAACAGGATAATAACCGGCATAATAATCTTTACTTTCATTGTAGCTCCTCCTTGTTTGCATAGGAATATTTATTTTACATTATTTCCAGTAATGTAAAATAAATTCAATAAGGAGAAGCTGCTCCATCGATTTATGATATGACAACCCTTTATTCCTCCTGAAGCAGGTAGGTGTGAAAGCCGGAGCTGTATCTATGCTCACCGTCCTTCATTATCCATAAGGCCTCAGTCCCCGAAAGACTCTCAATCAAGGCCAGTCCCTGCTCATAGGGCATATTATAGATGGAGGTGGATAGGGCATCCGCCATCCCGGAATGCTCTGTAACAATTGATACTGCAGTAAAATAATCTGAGGGCATCAGTGTATTCGGATCTATTATATGGTGATATCTCTTTCCGTCAACAGTATAATATCTCTGATAATCACCGCTTGTTACCAAGGATAGGTTCTTCAACTTCAGGATATACAGATTTGTCTGCTCACTTTCTAAGTCAGGATTTTGTACCCCTACATTCCAAGCCTCTCCGTCAGGCTTGCTTCCGATGGCTCGGACATTACCACCCACACTGATCATGGCATGGTCATAACCCTTAGCCATCATATCCTGCGCCACCCGTTCTGTTGCATAGCCCTTAGCTATGGCACCGACATCCAGACTCATCCCGGGATCCTCCAGGTATACGGTCTTAGACTCCTCATCAATAACCAACTTGCTGATATCCGTGTGCTTCGCTTCCTCCTGTAGGAGGTTAAGCGGCGGCACCTTGGCATTCTGAGGATCGTCCACCCCCTCCTCACGATATTGATGCCAGACCTTAAGAACCGCACCGTATGCGATATTAATCTTGCCTCCGGTAAGCTTATCCGCTTCCTTCGCATACTCCAGCAAATCCAGAATTCTCTGATCCACCTCAACCGGTGCTTTGCCTGCCTGATCGTTGATTGTCTTTAGATTATTAATGCCCTCATAATCATGATAGATGTCATACATCTGATGATAGAGCTCCAGTTCCTCACGAACAGCCTCGGCAAATTCATAGAATTCCTCTTCGCTGTGTGCATAACCAACAATCGTGGTTATCGTATCAAACAGCTGCAGGAAGCTGGCTTCATACCGCTTCAGTTCCTTTTCCTTTGCACCGCAGCCTGATAATGCACCACTAGTCATTAGCAACAGTATTAGGATTGATAACAATTTTCTCTTCAAGATATTTACCTCATCATATTCTAAGCTTCTTTATAATCTCAGGTGTCATTGTAATTCTTATTATAACTTAAAATGTCAGCTTCGCAATCAATTTTACTCCCGTACAATAAAAGGGGAGTATTCCAATATCAATACTCCCCCTTAATTATTCAGTTATACTGATTAACCCTTTTATAAATCATTACTGAGCATTCGCTCCAGCCTTATCAATAACTGCGATGAAATCAGTTGCATGAACGGTTACGGAGCTGGTTAAATCAGCTGCGCTGGGAACACCCTCAGTCATAGCAATACCATCAACCTCAGCAACTGTCTTACCTGTAACATATGCTGCAAAAGCATTTGCCTGCTCGTTCCACTCTTTACCGATAGAGGAAGCCTTCTTCATGCCGTAAGCTTCTCCAAGCTCCTGCTTGGTCTGAGGAGCTACAGTTAAGTCAGTGGTGATCACACCGGCAGCATCAAAGTTAACATTACCCTGGGAAGCATCAAGTAAAGCACTTGTGATCTTTCCATCTGCATCAGTTGTAAGAGCAGTGTATGTAGAATATGCCTGAGCAAGGCCGGCTGCATCTGCTGTTGCATCCTTGGAACTAGCTATGTTCGTTACAATACCAAGACCAAGCTTATCAGTTTCCTTTGCACCAAGATCCTGTGCACCGGCAACAGCCTTCTCGATTGCAGCAACATAATCATTGATCTTAACTGTTACGCTTGCGGTTAAATCTGTAACGGTCGGAACACCTTCCTCGGTAACTGCGATGGCCTTAACCTCATCCACTGTCTTACCAATGACATAAGCTTCAAGAGCATTCGCCTGTTCATACCACTCTTTGCCGATAGAAGATGCCTTCTTCATACCATAAGCATCACCAAGCTCCTGTTTGGACTGGATTACGGAATTAACATCGGTGGCAAGCTTACCTTCCTTAGTAAAGCCGATCTTAGTCTGTGCAACATCGATGGAGCACTTTAATATCTTGCCATCCTGTCCAACTAATACTGCCACTACTGTGGAGTTTACTTCAGCCTGACCATCCTTGTCAGCTTCTGCATTCTTGGACTTTGCTACAGAGGTTAATACTGCCAAACCTGTCTTAGCAGCTGCAGGGGCTGTGTTGGGTTCAGCTTTGGTATCTGTTGCTTCTTTCTTTCCGCAAGCAACTAACATTGTCATTACCAGTGCTACACTGAGTAATATGGCAATAATTTTTTTCATTCTTTCTTTTTCTCCTTTGATAAATAAGTTTGTGATTAGTTATCTTTATTCAAATCCGGTTGGGTTAGAGCCGGAAGAATAAACCCATATAAAATAAGTGATCTGCTAAAGCTTAGACAATCCCGCCCCTAAAAAATCAAGGAGCTGATAAAAATCGTCAATGTAACCGAGCCCATGATAATGATATAATTTAGGATTGCCATCATAAAGGTGGTTGCTTTCTCCTGCTTCTTCAGAAAGGTGTTAATGTTCTTCTGAACCGGGAGGATGGTAATAAGGGATAACAGACATAAGGGCGAAATCATCCTTGTGATTACCATGGCAATGACTGCAATATAACACATATAGTACAGTCCCGCAAACAGATACACCGCCTTCCTGCCGATATAGTATGGCAGGGTGTGGCGCTTTACTGCGATATCCTTCTCCAGGTCGCAGATATTATTCGCCAGCATGATATTTGCCGTTGTACAGAACGGTATGACCGAGAAAAGTACCAGCGATAGTGCCGGTATAACCTGTAGGCTAAGGTCAATCCTCTCAAGGCTTATACTCAATGTCATATAAGTACCGGCCGGCATATTGATATATAAAAGGATAAACGGAATCAATAACCCGTAAAATAAACCTGACAATACTTCTCCCAGTGGCATCCTGGAAATAGGAACCGGTCCGTAGGTATAAAATACACCGCACAGGAAGCATAATGCTCCGGCCAGAAGAACCACAATATCGGTCAGATAAGCCAGATACAGGCCCAGAC
>JAEYRR010000173.1 GCA_023435505.1 Bacillota bacterium
ATCCAGATGATGGACAAACTCCGCTTAAATGGGTATGTTAATGACGATGCTAAGGTAATCAAAGCAATGGACCATAGCTTTATTGATGAGGAAGAACCGTTGAAGGCAGGAGTATCTTCCCTAGTGATACCCGTGGGTACCAAGGCCAATGGAGAGTTTAAAAAGACCTCTAAGACAGTATCGAAAGTAGCCCTAAACAATATGTGTCGGTTTGTGTTTGACAAGGCTCAAGAATTCGGAAACGAGATGATAGAAGGTAGGGTAGAGCTTAATCCATATAAAATGGGTAACCATACTGCCTGTGATTACTGTGAATATGCCAGTGTCTGTGGTTTTGATGCAAAGCTTCCGGGAAGCAGCTTTAGGCGTTTGTTTTCTAAAGACAACGAGGAAGTTTGGAGATTATTTAAGGAAGAACAGCGAGAAGATATCAAGAAGGAAGTAGAGATAACAGCAGATGAAGTGAAGGGAGGCCAGGACAATGAGTAAGGTGAATTGGACCAAAGAGCAGGAACAGGTCATTTTGCTAAGAGACCGCAATATCCTGGTTTCTGCAGCAGCCGGTTCCGGAAAGACTGCCGTACTGGTGCAGCGTATCATCACTATGATTACAGATGAGGAGCATCCTATAGATGTAGATCATCTGCTTATAGTGACCTTTACAAGGGCTGCAGCCAGTGAGATGAGGGAACGTATCCTAAAGGCTGTAGATGAGCGTTTACAGGCGGAGCCTGACAATAAGCGGCTGCAAAAGCAGATTGCGCTGATTCCTTCTGCTCAGATTACTACAATTGATGCATTTTGTCAGAGCATTGTCAGAAATTATTTTAATACCATAGATATCGACCCATCTTTCCGCGTGGGCAAGGAAGGAGAGCTGGATCTGTTAAAAGCAGATGTCATGAGCGAACTCCTAGAGAGATATTATGAGGAGCTGCCAGATGATTTTGTACAACTGGTAGAATGCTATGCCTCTGGTAAGTCAGACAGTGGAATAGAAGAACTGGTAACTAGACTTTATAATTTCTCTGTTAGTTACCCATGGCCGGAGGAATGGCTGAATCAGAACCTTAAAGCCTTCCACATTAACTCCTTAGAGGAAATGGAGCGGACAGACTGGATGAAGCAGCTGCTTTGTTATTTATCGCTAATGATAAATGACTATTGTGAGAGGATAAGTGAACTGATCGCTATATGTGGGGAACCGGATGGTCCATACATGTATCTAGATGTTTTAGAGGCAGAACAAAAAATGCTTCGAAAGCTTTTAAAAGCTACCTCATATCAGCAATTTTCTGAGGAGTTTTCTGCCTTACAGTTTGCAAGGCTTTCCTCAAAGAAGGATGCTTCTATCTCTCCTTATAAGAGAGAATTGGTGAAAAATGGACGAGACAAGGTGAAAAAGGCGATTCAAGGACTGGGTGTACAGTTTTTCTTTCAAAGTCCGCAGGAGATGCTACAGGATATACAAAAGACCAGAGTCAGTATGGAAGCCTTGATACACCTTACCTTAGAGTTTTCTAAAGAGTATCAGAAGAAAAAAGAAGAAAAGGGAATCGTTGATTTTAGTGATATGGAACACTTTGCCCTTAACATTTTAGTGTCTAAGGACAAGGAAACTGGAGAGATTATCCCTTCCAATGTGGCATTGGAGTTGATGGATTATTAAGATGAAATCTAAATTGACGAGTACCAAGACAGTAACTATGTACAGGAAACCCTGCTAAATAGCATTTCCAGAGAACGGCTTGGGGAGCCTAATGTATTTATGGTGGGAGATGTGAAGCAGAGTATCTATAAATTCCGTATGGCTAGACCGGAACTTTTTATGCAGAAATATGAGGAATATACTCTAACGGATTCCAAATATCAAAAAATAAATCTCCATAAGAATTTTAGAAGCCGAAAAGAAGTACTAGACCCTATCAATTTCGTATTTGAACAGATTATGCAAAATCGTTTGGGCGGCATCACATATGACAAAGAGGCTGCACTTTATGTAGGGGCAGAGTATCCGAAGGGAGATAGAACATCAGCTTCCACTGAGCTTATGGTGGTAGGAGAGCTGTATCAGATGACTCCAGAAGATATAGAACGGATTAATAGGCAGACAGTAAACGATCAGGATGACAGTGAAGCAGCCGAAACGGAGGAGTATGCTGTCGGTGAAGATTCTCCATTAACGGATTATACCACTAAAGAATTAGAAGCCAAGGCAGTGGCCAGACGTATCAAAGAAATTATTGATCCGGAAAATGGCCTTATGCTTCGGGGAAAAGAAGTAGATGAACAAGGGAAGCCTATTCTACGTTTGGCTAGATTATCTGATATTGTTATTCTATTTCGTAGTATGTCAGGATGGGCAGAGGTATTTGTGGATGTCTTGCTAGCGGAAGGCATTAATGCATATGCCGATACTCAGTCGGGATATTACAGTACAATGGAGGTACGAACAATCCTTAATCTTCTAAAGGTACTAGACAATCCAAGACAGGAGATACCTTTAGCAGCTGTTCTCCACAGCCCTGTATTTGGACTCACCAGTGAAGAGTTAGCCTTAATAAGAATAGGAGGCAAGGAGCAGGAGTTATATGATAATGTGGTGGCCTACAGTATAGAGGGGAAAGATGAGACCTTAAAAAAGAAGGTCCTTCATTTCATGGAGTTCTTCCAAAAGTTTAGAAAGGAACTAAATTATACTACGATTTATGAATTGATTCAGAATATTGTGGAGGAAACCAATTACTATTATTTCATTCTGGCTATGCCAGCAGGAGAACGGCGGATTGCCAATGTAGAAATGCTGATTAGACAGGCAGTGGAATTTGAGTCCAGTAGTTATTCCGGTCTATTTGATTTTAACCGTTATATTGAGAAGCTACACAAATACGAGATAGATAAAGGGGAGGCTTCTACGGATAGCGAGTATGACAATGCAGTTCGTATTATGACAATCCATAAGAGTAAAGGACTGGAGTTTCCTGTAGTGTTTGTATCAGGTATGGGAAAACGCTGGAATAATCAAGATGCCAACAGTAAAGTAGTTCTGCATGCGGATTATGGTCTGGGTCCTGAATACATTGATACCAGTTTACGGGTAAAATCCCCTACCTTGGTGAAGAAAATCATTGCTAAAAGTATAGTGTTGGAAAATGAGGCGGAAGAACTTCGTATTCTATATGTAGCCTTAACTCGTGCCAAAGAAAAATTAATCCTTAGCGGATATCAGAAAAAGTTAGATAAAAAACTGGAGGACCTCCATGTATATACACCAGATCAAAAGCTTCTAAGCTTTGAGAAACTGACAGGAAGCCAGTCATATCTAGATTGGGTTGAGGAAGCCTTAAAGGCCCATCCAGCTCTTTATCTGGCAGCAGATGCCGCCTTATATGACTATAGTGAATGTCCAGAACAAAAGGAGTATGCTGATCAGCTAAGACTAAGCAGAAAAGATGTGATGGAGGAAATCCCGATTCAGGTATCTTTTGTAGATGTCATGAGCCTTGTTGAACAAGAGGTTATGGAGACAGTAGCCAGAAACCTTACAAAAGATACGCTGCTTAATTTTGATACCAAGCAGGTTTATGATGGTGAATTAAGACAGGTCTTAGAGGGAAAATTAGCGTTTTCCTATCCTTATGAGGAGGATACTAAGATTGCCGGGAAGGTGACCGTAAGTGAGTTAAAGAAGCTAAGCCAAGAGCAAGAGGAAGAGGATAGTATCTCTATGGTGCCATTAAAGCTTACAGAACTTAAAGATGAAGAATTTATTCCAACGAAACCGTCCTTTATGAGACAAGAGGAACAGTCAGAAAAGCTCTCCTTGGCAGCCAATGAGATAGGAACTCTATATCATCGCATCTTGGAGAAACTAGACTTTCGGGCAGTGGTGGATATGGAGACTCTTCAAACACAGCTTACAGCATTTGTAGAAAATGGTGTTTTATCCGTAGAGGAAGCAAAGTTAATTCACCCAGAGAAAGTGATTGCATTCTTGTTATCTCCACTTGGGAGAAGAGCTTCTGAGGCTCAAGGTAGAAAGGAACTCTACCGGGAGCAGCAGTTTGTAATGGGACAGCCGGCCTCGGGTATCCATGAACGTTATAAAAGTGAGGAAATGATTCTTGTACAAGGTATTATTGACGCTTTCTGTATCGAAGAGGATGAAATCATACTTTGGGATTATAAGACGGATCACGTAATAAATGGGCAGCAGTTAGTGAAACGTTATAAAACCCAACTTTATTATTACAAAGAGGCTGTAGAGAGACAGTTTAACCGTAAGGTAAAGGAAGTCTATCTCTATTCTCTTCATCTGAACCAAGCTATTTTACTAAGTGATTCTTAGAAGTAAGATCAAACACATGATACTTTTGTATAGACATGTTTAAATGTAGGTATAAGGGGTATACTTCTACTAGGAAAGGAAGGAACCCTTATGAATACGAATAAATCAAACAAATTAGTTTCTTCGGAACAACTGCTACCGGATGAGCTGTTAAAATATGAGATTGCCAAAGAACTTGGCCTTTATGACAAAGTGTTAGCAGGCGGATGGAAATCTTTAAGTGCTAAGGAGACTGGTCGAATCGGTGGACTGATTACCAAGAAGAAACGGGAAGTTAAACAACAGGATAACGCTACAGTGTAGCATAAATAGGGCACCAGGGCTATGAAGAAAACTAGAGTTAGTTTTAGAACTCGTTTGTTATTTCTTCATAGCCTCTGGTGCTATAATGTGCTATACTATACATAGATTAACAGATAAACAAAGGACTGATGAAATGAATATATTATTTTTTTTGACACCTAAAGCTGAGGTGGCCCATGTATTGGAAACTGAATCCTTCCGCCAGGTGATGAAAAAGATGGAATACCACGGTTATACCGCTGTTCCACTTTTGAGTAGTGAAGGTAAATACATAGGTACCATTACAGAAGGTGATCTTCTATGGAATATGAAACATAAGAATTTTCCCAGTGAGAAGGAACTGGAGAGTATCAAGATTATTGAGATACCAAGAAGAAGAGATAATCAGGCGGTACGTGTGAATGAGACGGTAGAGAATCTCTTTGATAAGGTGGTTAATCAGAACTTTGTACCGGTAGAAGATGATGAAGGCAGCTTTATCGGGATTGTAACAAGAAAAGATGTTCTTGCCTATATGGAAAAGCGGATAAAGGGGAAGAAATAATTCCTCTCTAGGTATTAATTATTGTTTGTTTATCATGAAAGGAGAGTCATAAAATAAGTGATATAAATCATTTATTTTACGACTCTCCCTGTTTTTTAAGGGCTTTAACTAAAAGGCCCATCATATCGTCTTTTTATTATTTATTATGCATCTTCAGATATTTGATTCCTAAAAAGTTCTTAATTGCCACGCAGAGACCTCCGATTAAAGAGGATTTGCCCTGTAGTGAAGATGGTAGAATAGAACTGTAGTTGTTCATCTTACTAGACAGTTTCTTAATGATTTCTTCCGTTAAATCAGGGTAAAGAGAAGTAAAGGAACTGTTGATAATAATAATCTCAGGGTTGTAGGAATTTAAGATGTTATTAAGTCCTACAGACATATATTTAACAAACAAATCTACGATGGCTTGTGCATCTTCATCCTTTTCCTCATATGACTTTACAAACTCCTCAAAGGAGATGCTCTTTTTTGCCTTCATCGCTGCAAAGTCCTTAAGTAGGGCTTTCTCTGATACATACTGCTCTAAACAGCCATGGTTACCGCAGGGGCAAGGTCTTCCGTCAATATCGATAATAGTGTGCCCAACTTCTCCGGCATATCCGGTGTACCCTTTTACTAGATGATTATTCATAATCAGTCCAAGACCGATACCGGAGTGAATGCTTATAGTAGCCAGGTTGGAATTGGCATGGACAATGCTACCTTCACCTAGGGCAGAGAGGTTTGCCTCATTTTCTAGATAGGTAGGAATGCCTAATTGCTCCTCCATCTGAGCAACTAGAGGTAGACCAGAGAGATCATAGTAAGGTGTGAATTTTATCTCATTATCAAAGGTAACCCCATGAACACTTAGTGTTATGCCTACCAGTCCGTAATGAGTCGGAGTAAGATCAGATAGAAGATCTTTTACATATCTTATGAGGGTGTCTGGAAGCTCTTTAGGGTTATCAGGTGTCACAATTGTATCCTGCCTGATAATGTCAGCTTGAAGATTACTTAGCATTATAGTGCAATAGTCCGACTGAATGTCTATGCAAAGTGCATGGCCTGCCAGTTTATTATAGGTAAGCAATATGGGTTTTCTTCCAAGGTCTGTATTGTAACTGCCTATTTCAATGACAAGCTGTCTATCTATTAAGTCCTGTACAATGGTTGAAATGGTTGCTTTTGTTAAGCCCAGCTCCTTAGAAAGAGCCGCTCTGGAAATCGGACTTTTGTCAATTATGGTTTCCAATACCAAATTACTATTGATGTCGCGGATGAGCTCTTTACTTCCAATAATCATTTATAACGAACCTTTCCTGTGAATAATTAGTTTAATAAATAAACATAAAAATAGGATACCATATTCTTATTTTTATGAAAAGAGTTTTTTAATAATAGATTATTGAGAAAAACTACCAGAAAACCATAAAAACACATTGACAATTTTGCTATTTCTTGCTATATTAGATACAGATAGTTTATTCACTAAACTAAATAGGAGGTTATTAAATATGAGTTATTTCAAAGATATTTCAAAAGTTATGTATGAAGGACCAAAAAGTACAAACCCACTTGCTTTTAAGTACTATAATCCAGATGAAGTAATCATGGGTAAAACCATGAAAGAACACTGCCGTTTTGCCATGTCCTATTGGCATACTTTTACTGCTATGGGTGTTGACCCATTTGGCCAGGCTACCATGAAGCGTGACTGGGATCAGGCTGATCCTATGGAAGTTGCTATCAACAGAGTACATGCAGCTTTTGAATTTATGGAAAAGATGCAGATACCTTATTTCTGTTTCCACGATAGAGACATTGCTCCAGAGGGCAAAGATTTAAAAGAAACGAATGAACGCTTAGATATTATTGTAGGAGTTATCAAGGAAGAGATGGCTCGTACCGGAATCAAGTGCTTATGGGGAACTACGAATGCTTTTAGTAACCCAAGATTTGTTCATGGTGCAAGTACTTCCTGCAATGCTACTGTATTTGCTTATGCAGCAGCTCAGGTGAAGAAAGCAATGGAAATCACCAAGGAGCTTGGTGGTGAGAACTATGTATTCTGGGGTGGAAGAGAAGGATACGAGACTCTCTTGAATACAGATACTGGTTTTGAATTGGACAACATGGCAAGATTTATGCATATGGCAGTTGATTATGCAAAGAAGATTGGTTTCACAGGACAATTCTTAATTGAGCCTAAACCAAAGGAACCAACTAAACATCAGTATGATTTTGATACAGCTACTGTATTATCTTTCTTAAGAAAATATGATTTATTACCATACTTCAAATTAAACATTGAAGCAAACCATGCAACACTTGCTATGCACACCTTCCAGCATGAATTAAATCAATGCCGTATCAATGGTGTATTAGGTAGTGTAGATGCCAACCAGGGTGACTTAATGTTAGGATGGGATACTGATCAATTCCCAACTAATATTTACGATACAACTTTAGCAATGTATGAGATTTTACAGGCTGGTGGTTTAACTACTGGTGGTTTAAACTTTGACTCTAAGGTTAGACGTGGATCTTTTGAAGATTCTGATTTATTCTACGCATATATCGCTGGTATGGACACCTTCGCTAGGGGCTTAAAGATTGCTGCTAAATTGATAGAGGATAGAGTATTTATTGACTTTATTGAAAAACGTTATGCAAGCTACTCTGAAGGACTCGGTAAAGATATCGTAGATGGTAAGATTGGCTTTGAAGAATTAGAAGCTTATGCTATGGAAAATGGAATTACACCAAATGTTTCTGGACGTCAAGAGATGTTAGAAGCAATTCTTAATCAGTACATAATGGAATTCTAAATGATACAACATTAATATGGGGTAAAGCTTATTCAGCACATTAGGCTGGATAAGCTTTTTCCTCGAAAGAAAGGGTCGTTTGTATGTTATTTGTTGGTATTGATCTTGGAACATCCTCTGTAAAGTTATTACTGATGGATGAAAATGGAGATATAAAAAAGGTTGCGGTAAGAGAGTATCCATTATATTTCACAAAACCAGGCTGGTCAGAACAGAACCCTTCTGATTGGTATGAACAAACTATGGATGCATTAAAAGAACTACTTTCTGATTG
>JAEYRR010000201.1 GCA_023435505.1 Bacillota bacterium
ACACTATACAGTCTGTTACCAAAAGCAGAAGAAAAAGAGAAAACAATCAATATGATTGGAAATAATGTGGCGGTTAACGAAGCATGTGAATTATTTCAGTTACTTAAGGAACACGGATACAGTGTGAATCATATGTCAAACTTTGATACCTTTGAAGAGTTTCAAACAATGTCTAAGAGTAAGGTAAATCTTGAGTTATCACCAGTAGCAAAGTATGCATCTTCTACAATGAAAGCAAACTTAGAGATTGAACCATTATATGCGTATCATACCTATGATATGGCTGAAATCGAGAGCTTTTACAAAGAGCTAACTACTCTTTTAAATGTACCTATGGACTATTCCCAGTACAAAGAAGAAGCAAATGCTATGGTTTTAAAAGCTTTGTCTATCATTGGACAACATCCAATTGCAATTGACTATCAGGCTGTTAGAAAACCATTTACTTTAGCAAAAGCACTGCTGGAATACGGTTTCAACGTAAAGTTTGTAATGACAGACGATGTAAAGTCTATTGAAAAAGATGCGTATGAGTATATCACACAAAACTTTAAAGACATTCAAGTAATCAATGCTATCCATCATGATATGGTGAAGCGAGAGAATGAAAATTTGGATTATCTATGTATCGGATTTGACTGTGCTTATGCAACAGATGCGAAACGAGTAGTAGATTTAAAAGAAGATGAATCATTATTCGGTTTTTATGGCATCAAAGAACTCATGAGTATGATGGTGAAGGCGTATACCAATCCAGTGAATTTACACGATATCATTGAAGAGGCAGGTTTAATTGTATGAGTAAGTTATGTGTTAATCTTCCACCATTTGCACCAGATTATTCAGGTGCGGCATCAGCCCTTTTTGAAATGGGTGGCTTAATTGTCATACACGATGCATCAGGCTGTACGGGTAACTATACAGGATTTGATGAACCAAGATGGTATGGCTCCCAATCTATGGTATATTGTTCAGCATTAAGACATATGGATGCGGTACTAGGCAATGATAATAAGTTAATTAAGCGTATTGAAGAAGCCGTAGAAAGTTTAAACCCTAAATTTATTGCTGTACTGGGAAGTCCTGTACCAATGGTCATTGGAACTGATTTTAAAGGGATTGCTGCAGAAATCGAAGCGATCACAGGAATACCATCCATTGGAGTTAGCACAACAGGATTAAACTATTATGGCAAAGGGATATCTGATGCTACGATTGCTCTGATGAAGAAGTTTATCAAAGCAAAAAAGGAAACCATTCCGAATACGATTAACATCCTTGGAATGACGCCATTGGATTTCTATATTAATTCAAATAATACTGATTTTATTAAGTTATTTGAGAAACATGGGATTATCGTAAACGCTTGTTATAGTATGGGATTAACCATAGAGAAGATGATAGATTCTGTATCTGCCAGTCTTAATGTTGTGGTGTCACAAGCGGGAATTGGCATAGCAGAATACATGAAAGTGAAATATGGAATTCCATATACAGTAGTTACACCAGTAGGTGATGGAGAGCTTGCAATAAAGCAGGTAGAAGAGGCTCTAAAAGGATCTACTATTGACTTTGTATCGCAGACAGAGGACGCAGAGATCCTTATTGTAGGGGAACAGATTATCTCTAACTCTCTAAGACAGTATTTACAACAAAAGCATAATAAGTCATCCATTGTCGTAGCTACCCTTTATGATACTACCCCACAATATCAAGCTCAGGGTGATCTTAAAATAAAGAATGAAGCACACCTAAGAAAAATCTTAAACAGTGGCCAGTTCAAGACAGTAGTTGCAGATCCGATGATAAAACAATTAATCAAAGATGATACAATAAAGTTTTATGACTTCCCACATGTGGCATTATCAAGTAAATTACATTGGGAAGAAACTAAACAGTTATTGAGTGAAGATACAAAAACATGGATGGAATTAATTTAAGGAGAACAAAAAGATGAAAAAAATGATATCGTTAATCCTAGTATTAACAATGATTATGGGTACTTTATCAGCATGCTCCACGAAGCAAGCTACTAATACAACAGAAGAAAAAAAGACAAGAACAATCACAGATCAATTAGGCAATGAAGTAGTATTACCTGAAAAAGTAGAGCGAGTGGTTATCGCATCTGTGTGGCCGTTAGCTTCTGTTTATATATTATCAATGGGGACAGAGAAGTTAGTTGGACTTGATCCTGCCATTATTAGTGCAGCGGAAAGCTCCATGCTAGCGAAAATAGCTCCTGAAATCTCTAACATTGAAAGTGGTTTTAGCCAAAACGGTGTTATGAATGCAGAGGAACTTTTAAAGCTTGATCCAGATGTTGTATTATATGCCGGTGGTGTAACAGAAGATTACGAAGTTGCTACCCAAGCAGGGATTCCAGCGGTAGGGTTTGATCTTAGTATTAAAGATTTTAATGCGGTTGATACCATTAATTCTTGGATTGAATTACTGGAAGAGGTATTGGGAGAAGATCTAAGCAGCGTTGAATATGTAGAGTACGGACAAGAGATGCAAGAGTTTGTCAGTGAACGCTTAAAGGATCTTAAGGAAGAAGAGAAACCTACCTCTATGGTTATCCATAAATACAATGAAAATATGTTTAGTGTACCTGGGTTAGCAACTTGGGGTGATTATTGGATTACAGCATCTGGCGGTATCAATGTGGCATCAAAGATTGAAGGAACCAAAGAAGTTGGTATTGAACAGATCTACGAATGGAATCCAGATAAGATTTTTATTACCAACTTTAATGACGCTTTACCAGAAGATATCTATAATAATACCTTAGCTGGTAGCGATTGGTCTGGTCTTGAAGCCTATAAGAATCAAGAAGTAACAAAGCTTCCACTTGGTATGTATCGTTGGTATGTAACATGCTCCGACTCACCATTGATGTTATTATGGATGGCAATGCAGAATCATCCAGCACTATTTGAAGATGTTGATTTTAATCAAGAGATGAAAGATTTCTATAAACAATTTTATGATTTTACTTTAACAGACGATGATATTGAATTGATTTTAAATCCTGTGCGAGAGGCATCAGCAGGAATCAAAAAATAAAGGGTAACTAAAAGATGATAAAAAACAATTCTACAATGAATAAGAAAATAGCAATTCTTCTTATAGTACTTCCCTTTATTACCGGGGTGATATGTCTTGGATTTGGTAGATATTCTATCTCCGTAACAGATACCATAAAAGTCCTAGTGAATGCCTTGAAAGGGACTGGTACTGAGGATATGCAATATTCGGTCATTTTTAATGTGCGACTACCGCGTATCCTATTAGCTATGTTGGTTGGTTCAGGTTTGGCTTGTGCTGGTGCTGCCTTTCAGGGATTATTCACCAATGCAATGGCAACCCCAGATACCTTAGGGGTTGCCAGCGGGGCTTCTTTTGGAGCTGTATTGGCTATGATGTTTGATGCGAATCTTATTGTCATCCAATTGATGGCATTGGTTTTTGGTCTGTTGGCATGCTACATTACTTATAATATCAGTAAATTAAAAGGCAAGAGTTCCATTGTAATGATTGTTTTAGGTGGAATGGTAGTTTCCTCACTTTTTCAAGCATTTGTCTCATTAGCAAAATACCTTGCAGATCCACAAGATAAGCTTCCGTCTATCACGTACTGGTTGATGGGAAGTATGGCGTCAGCTTCTTACAATACATTACTTTTGGGAGGCCCATTTATTCTCATAGGTATTGTACTGATCTATGTATTAAGGTGGAGATTAAATATCTTATCTTTAAATGAAGATGAAGCAAGGTCAATGGGAATTAACTTAAAATCTATGAGACTACTGATTATTATGGCAGCTTCCTTAATTACCTCTGCTTGTGTATCAATGTGTGGGCAAGTTGGTTGGGTTGGACTATTGATCCCTCATATTGGAAGGATGATGATGGGAAGCAATAATAAAATGGTCATTCCATTTTCGATTAGTTTGGGTGCAATCTTTATGTTGGTGATTGATACCTTTGCTCGAAGTGCTACATCTGCGGAAATACCATTATCCATATTAACGGCAATCATAGGTGCCCCATTCTTTATTTCACTACTTCGTAAGACAGGAGGTGCTTGGGGTTGATATTTGAGGTTAAGCATGGCTCCTTTGGTTATCATCAAAAGCAAATACTCAATGACATAAATTTTCGCATCGAGAGTGGTGAGGTTATGTCTGTATTGGGTTCTAACGGTGTTGGAAAGACAACCTTACTTAGATGTATGATGGGATTCTTACACTGGAATGCAGGAGATACACTAGTAGATGGTAGGTCCATCAAGGAGATATCCCAAAAGGAACTATGGAAAAAGATTGCATATGTACCACAAGCAAAGGGTAGTGCATTTGGCTATACGGCTCTAGATATGGTTGTGCTAGGAAGAAGTGCTCATATTGGAACCTTCAAGCAGCCGAAGAAAGAAGATATCGACATAGCACTAAAAGCAATGAAAGATGTTGGAATTCTATATCTGAAGGATAAATTATGCACCCAGATGAGTGGTGGAGAATTGCAGATGGTATTGATCGCAAGAGCATTGACGGTCTCACCTGACATGTTGGTTCTAGATGAGCCAGAGAGTAATTTGGATTTTAAGAATCAGTTAATCATTTTGGATATCATAAAGAACCTTTCCAAAGAAAGAAAAATCTCTGCTATCGTGAATACTCATTACCCTGCACACGCACTACAGATCTCTGATAAATCCTTGATGCTAAACCGAGATGGAACAAGCTTTTATGGGATAGCAAGTGAAATTATTAATCAAGAAAATATGCGAAAAGCATTTGGTGTGAATGTATATATTAATGAATTTGAGCTAGATTATCAATCGTATAAAAGTGTAATACCATTGGGATTAGCTTAGCAAGGAAATAGTATAGTATAAAGCAAGAAGAGGCTCTAGGAATAGAGTCTCTTTTTGGTAGACTTTATCATTTAATCTTGTTACTATAGGATAGACGGAAAACAACCGTTGTCTATTTTTTGAAACTAGGGGGCTGAAAACATGGCGTGGTATGATGAGGCAATATTTTATCACATTTATCCATTGGGGCTTACAGGAGCACCAAAACAGAATTCTTATGGAGAACCGGTACATCGGTTAAATACATTACTTCCATGGATTTCGCATATTAAAGAAATTGGATGTAATGCAATTTATATTGGACCGCTTTTCGAATCCGTAGGGCATGGCTATGAAACGACAGATTATAAAAAATTGGACAGCAGACTTGGAACCAATGAAGATTTAACTAATTTTGTTGTAGAATCTCATAAACAAGGGATTAGAGTAATTTTGGATGGAGTGTTTAATCACACAGGTCGTGATTTCTTTGCATTTCAGGACATTAAAAACAATAGAGAAAATTCGCAGTACATAGATTGGTATTGCAATGTAAACTTTTTTGGAAATAACTCATTTAATGACGGATTTTCCTACGACAATTGGGGAGGGCATGATCTTCTGGCAAAATTGAACCAGCACAATCCGGCAGTGAAGGATTATATCTGTGATGTAATTCGCTTCTGGGTAAGAGAGTTTGATATTGATGGTATTCGACTGGATGCAGCGGACGTTATGGATTTTGAGTACATGAAAGCACTTCGTCATGTGGCAAATGAAGTGAAACCAGAGTTTTGGCTCATGGGTGAAGTAATTCATGGAAACTATTCACGCTGGACAAACGAAGGAACTCTTCATTCGGTTACAAACTATATGCTTCACAAAGCATTATATTCTGCTCACAACGATCACAACTACTTTGAAGTAGCTCATACCATTAAATATGTCAGCGACATGGTTGGGAGCAATTTGAATCTTTACACTTTCGTAGATAATCATGATGTAGAACGTATCTATACCAAACTGAAAAATAAAGCACATTTTGTACCGGTACATGTGATGCTTTATACATTACCAGGAATACCATCTCTTTACTATGGCTCTGAGTTTGGGATTGAAGGGC
>JAEYRR010000265.1 GCA_023435505.1 Bacillota bacterium
GTGAAGGATAGGAAGGGTAATGCAGTATCTTTAAAAGAGTATGAAGGAAAGGTTTTACTTATAGTAAATACAGCAACTGCCTGTGGTTTTACTCCACAGTACGAGACATTAGAAAAATTGTATAAGCAATATAAGGATCAGGGTCTTGTTGTTTTAGGGTTCCCATGTAATCAGTTTAAAAATCAGGCGCCTGGTACCGATGATGAAATTGCAAGCTTCTGTTCCTTAAACTATGGCATAACCTTCCCACAATTTTCTAAGATTATGGTCAATGGAGATGAGGCACATCCTCTATATAAGTACCTGAAAGAGCAAAAGGGCTTCGCTGGCTTTGATCCTGCGCACAAATTAACTCCTGTCCTGGATAAGATGTTATCTGAAGAGAATCCGGTTTATAAGAGTCTGCCTGATATCAAATGGAATTTTACTAAGTTTTTAGTTGACAGAAGTGGTAATGTAATCACTAGATTTGAGCCGACTACTGACATGGCGAAGGTGGAAGAGGCCATAAAAGAATTACTATAGAGGGTAGATGTTATTGCGGTAGATACAGTAAAGTGGAGGAAAGTATGGAGCAATACGAGGATTTAAAGCTTAAGAACCAGTTGTGTTTCCCTTTGTATGCTGTTTCCAAGGAAATAGTTAGAAGGTATAAACCCTATCTGGATCAGTTAGACCTTACTTATACTCAGTATATTACAATGATGGTGTTGTGGGAACAAAAGAGTATGAATGTGAAGGAACTGGGAAATTGGCTTTATCTGGACTCTGGTACTCTGACTCCGGTTCTTAAGAAACTGGAGCAGAAGGGGTTAGTAGAACGAAGCCGTAGAGTAGAAGATGAAAGGGTACTGAATGTGACACTGACCAGTCAGGGAGAAGCTCTAAAGGTAAAGGCAGTGAAGATTCCAGAGTCTATGGGAGCTTGCCTTAAGCTAAAGAAAGAAGAAGCAGGGAAATTGTACGATATCCTTTATCAGATATTAGATGGATGGTGTGAACCGGTATCCGATAAAGGGTGAGGAACTAAGAAGCATGGATGATTTTTTTTATCATTCATGCTTCTTTTCTATTGCTATTTTTCCATTTTGTGCTATATTGAGGTTAGAAGCAACTAACACATAACCATACAAGGGAACATATAAAGGAAACCGCAGATTGATAATAGAAAGAAGAGATGAGAATGATAGGAATAGAATGGAATAACATATTGATTGGGTTGGGAATCTTTTTAATAGCTTTATTATTTGTAGGGGTTCTTAGAAACGTAAAGAAAAAATTATATCACTATATTAAATTAATGAAAGGGGAGGTTTTATGAAGTTAGTTTTACTGAGACATGGAGAAAGTATTTGGAATAAAGAAAATTTATTTACAGGATGGACAGATGTGGAATTATCGGAAAAAGGTGTAGAAGAAGCAAAAGAAGCAGGAAGGATACTGAAAGCCAAGGGATATGATTTTGATATCTGCTATACGTCGTACCTTAAGAGGGCAATACATACTCTTAATTATGCGTTGGATGAGATGGATATGGAATGGTTACCAGTAAGAAAGACATGGAAATTAAATGAACGTCACTATGGGAAACTACAGGGTTTAAATAAAGCAGAAACTGCTGAGAAATATGGAGAGGACCAGGTTAAGATCTGGAGAAGGTCCTATGATATCGCACCCCCATTGTTAGATTCTTCCGATGAAAGAAATCCGGCACTACTTAAGCAGTACTATAGGGAGGAGAAGCTTCCGCTGGGCGAGAGCTTAAAGGATACGATAGACAGAGTCATTCCCTATTATGAAGAGTTTATAGTAAAGGATATGAAGGCTGGGAAAAGGGTCATAATAGCGGCTCATGGTAACTCCCTTCGAGCGTTAGTGCAGTATATTGAAAATCTCTCCAAAGAAGAAATACTTGAAGTTAATATTCCTACCGGCTTACCTCTTGTCTATGAATTGGATGATGAAGGGAAATATCTACATAAGGAGTACCTAGGTGATGTGGATGCAGTAAAGAAGAAGATGCAGGCAGTAGCAAACCAGGGAAAAGTAAAATAAAAAAGAAACGGCATTTTGTATCGCAAAATGTCGTTTCTTTTTTTCGTAATACAAAAAGGAACTTTTGTCAATAATCAAGAATGAAAAAAATGCTATAAATTGAAAAACCTTTATGTTATAATGAATTTGATATTCTTGGAGGTGCTAGAATGTTAAATAATGACAAGATTCGTATAATGACGAAGTTAGCTATTTATGAAAATAAAAGTGGAAAAGAAGATATTAAACTTAGCCAATATTATAAAAGAGATTATATTAGACTACAGATTTTGAATACTATAGTCTTTACTACCATTGGCTATTTACTTATCTTGCTTTTGGTAGGAGTATATCAATCGGAGTATCTGATTCGAGAAGCCGTTAAACTGGACTATAAGTCAATTGGACTGTATATTCTGGGTATTTATGTTATGCTTCTTACTATATTTATTCTATGTACTATAATAGGTTATACCATAAAGTTTGAGTCCTCAAGAAAGAAACTTGCGGGCTACAATAAAGGCCTAAAGTGTCTTCGGAGAATTTATGATGAAGAAAATCAGAGGGGGACTAAGGAACAATGACACAATTATTAGTTATTAAAGAAAGACTGCGTGAGTTTTATCAGAAATATCAATCATTTATCGAGCCTATGGTAAAGTTTAGTATAGCACTTGTAGTCTTGCTTCTTATTAACAGTAAGCTGGGATATCAGCCTATATTAAACAAATTTATCATAGTATTTGCAATCAGCCTTTTATGTGCATTTACTCCAGGGTATATAGTAGTTTTGGTAGCGGCAGCTTTTTCGTTAGGACATATTTATGCTATTTCAATATTCTTATGTCTTTTGGCAGCGGTTATTATGCTGATCTTATACGTATTATTTGTAAGATTCACTCCTAAATTAGGGTATGTGGTACTTTTAATTCCAGTACTTTATATACTGAATTTACAGTATATTGTACCAATCCTTTTGGGGATTGTTGCAACACCATTAGCGATTATACCTGCAAGTTGTGGCGTAATCATTTATTATTTCATCCAGGATATTAACGCTGTAGCGGCAATCGGCAATACAACTACAAAAGCAGATGATATTCTGATGTTGTATAAGAATGTAATGGATGGGATTATTCATAATAAATTACTATTTTTAACCCTGTTTACTTTTGCGGCAGTAATTCTGGTTACCTACCTGATTCGCAATCTTCAGATCAATCATGCATTTGAAAGTGCGATTGTATCAGGCGTAGTAGTTACCATTTTAGTATATGTAATCGGAGATTTAGTGTTAGATTCCAAGAATTTAATCTTTAAAATGATCTGGGGTACTATTTTGTCTGGTGGTATTGTATATGTAATCCAGTTTGTTAGATTGACGCTAGATTACTCACGGGTGGAACATGTGCAATTTGAAGATGATCAGTATTATTACTATGTAAAAGCAATACCAAAGGTTAAAGTAACAACACCTGAGGTAAGTGTTAAGAGAATTAATTCCGTCGGAAAACGAAATGTTAATGAGGATTATGATGAGGTAAGTACAAACCTGAACCGTCAATCTTTTGAAGATGATATTCAATTTGATTTTAGCAACTTAGATGATATAGATTTTAATGAATCAGATGATAATTAATATACAAGTTAAGAAATTATAGTGGGAGCAATGGCTAGGAGGAACTTATGAATGCAATCATGTCTTTTATAGAAAAAGCAAAAACAGTTCTATCCATTCCAAATATATATATTATGGATTGGATTGAGATACTTATTATTGCTTTCATGATTTATCATATTACCATATGGTTAAAGGATACAAGAGCTTGGATCCTTTTAAAAGGTATTTTGGTAATCCTTCTGTTCAGCCTTGTAGCAAATATTCTGAATCTTAGTGTAATCCTTTGGATATTATCCAAAACCATAAGTG
>JAEYRR010000276.1 GCA_023435505.1 Bacillota bacterium
GGTTATCATCGTCAATAGTTGTAACTTTGTGGTAAACACCTCCCTGGCTATTTTGAAGTTTTAGTAGCCACTTAAGTTCCTGTTTTACCAGCGCAAGTATCTCTTCTTGATTCAGATTCTTTTTCTCTGTGTCCTTTAGATCCAATCCATAGTAGGTATCATAAAGTAAAAATAGAGATGCAATTGTAGTACAGCTATCTACCACATATTGTCCTCTCTCCTTTAAATCATACCAGCCTCCGGTTACATCTAGCTGTTCACTTGTGCCATATATGGTCGCTTGTAAACGTTCTAAACTATTTTGCTCATCTAATTGATTGACCTTCTCCTTCATGTTGGAGAAATAACCACCAATCGCATCATAATACTCCTGATATACATCTTCTCCAATAATGAATTCATCTGAAAACAGATCGTTACCACAAATCATATAATAGGAACCAATTTCCTTAAATTTTGTAAAATCTGCAAATTGAACCGTACAACGATTGACATTGTCCCATTTTGGATCAGTAAGCTCACCTGAATAAACAGTATTTCCAGAATCATCCAATATCTGATATGTAGTAACCCCACTATTATTACTTACTACGGCAATCTTTTTATCATTCGGTCTATAACCAATCTGATTTAGGTTAATGGAGTAACTTTCCTCCCCTGTTAATCCATTAGAAACATCCATTTGAATATCAACTCCACTGGAACTATAAGAATCATCTGCCGTCACTTTTACCTTAACCTGGGTCTTATAGTCAGTCGTGTTCTTTGAGTTTTCTGAGCATCCTGCTAAGCTAAGAAGCCCTAATACCACAAAGACTACTCCTACCCTCAATCTTTTTTTCATTATCCGTTCCATAGCATATCCTCCGTAATCGAAGACTAAGGTCTACTTACCTATTATAATATAGAAATTGCTGGAAGGCAATGAAAAAGGCTGTCTTACTCTAGAAGACCTAAGGACAGCAACAGAGACTCCAATTCTTCCACTGTATCTACAATATAATCAGGAGCAGCCTTAATCAGTTCTTCTTTTGAACCATATCCATAGGATACCGCAATACTAGCAATCCCATGGCTTTTTGCACCCTGAACATCAAACATCCGGTCACCAATCATTACTACCTGACTCTTTGTTTCATCGGTCACACCAAGAAGTCGCATAGCCTCATCTATAATCGCGTCCTTCTCAATCCGACTACCATCTAAGAAGCTCCCCACCACGTGGTGAAAATATTTTTTAAGATCAAAATGCTCAAGAATTCGTTCTACATATATGGTAGGCTTGGAACTAGCTACAGAAAGCTGATACCCCTCTGCTCTTAAACGTCTTAGCATCCGGTCCATACCTGGATACATCGTATTTTCATAGAGCCCTACGGTAGAAAAACGAGAACGATATATTTCCAGAGCCTTAATTGCCTGCTCCTCACTCAACCCATAGAATTTCATAAAGGAATCCTTTAATGGCGGACCAATAAATGGTTCCAGCTCATCCAGATTGTCTACCCTGATACCAAAATGATTAAGGGCAAGCTGTACACATGTTGTTATTCCAATTTTAGGATCTGACAGGGTTCCATCCAGATCAAATAAAGCATATTTTGTCATTTGCATCTCCTTTTATTTTCTATACTATAATCATATATCAAAGTACTCCATTGGTAAAGAAAGAAAACTCTGGTTATACACCAGAGTTTTCAGGTTTATCCTTATATTTCTGCAACATTAACCAGAGTAAGGTTATCCTTTGCTGCAGTTTCCAAGCTAGTCAATAATGCATTGGCAGTATCCAGAGAAGTTAAGCAAGTTACTCCTGTTTCTATTGATACACGTCGGATTAAGAATCCATCTCTCGATTTATCACGTCCCTGAGTAGGGGTATCAATCACAAGGTCAATTCTATGCTCTAAGAGTAAGTCCATCAAGGTCGGAGCTTCCTGATCCAGTTTATTAACTGGGAAGGCTAATACGCCATTCGCATTCAGTACTTTTGCTGTACTTCTAGTTGCAAAGATATCATAGCCCAAAGCCTTAAATCTCTTTCCAACCGCAACAGCCTCCAACTTATCAGAATCTTTTACCGTGATAATCATCTTCTTATGCTTTGGCAGATTGATTCCTGCACCTAAGAAGGCTTTATATAATGCTTCATGGAAATCTTCTGAGATTCCAAGGCATTCTCCAGTAGATTTCATCTCCGGTCCTAAGCTAATGTCTGCACCACGTAGCTTCTCAAAGGAGAACACCGGCATCTTTACTGCGATGTATTTACTTTCCGGTTGTAAACCAGGGGTATAGCCCATCTCACGAAGCTTCTCTCCCAGAATTACTCTAGAAGCCAGCTCTACAATTGGAATACCTGTTACCTTACTGATGTATGGTACGGTTCGGCTGGAACGAGGATTTACCTCGATTACATAAACTTCTTCCTGGTAGATAATGAACTGGATATTAATGAGTCCAATGACATGAAGGCTCTTTGCCAGTTTTCTTGTGTAATCTTCAATGACTAATTTACATTTTTCAGATACATGCTGAGTTGGATACACGCTGATACTATCTCCGGAGTGAATACCGGCACGTTCCACATGTTCCATAATACCAGGGATGAGGATATCCTCACCATCACATACTGCGTCTACTTCAACTTCCTTGCCCATCAGGTATTTATCCACAAGAATAGGATGCTCCTGTAGGTGGCGGTTTATAATGTTCATGAATTCAATGACATCCTCATCGGAGATTGCAATCTGCATACCCTGTCCACCAAGAACATAAGATGGGCGGACTAAGACCGGATATCCCAGCTCGTTAGCTGCTGCCAAGGCTTCCTCCGTAGTGAATACCGTTCTTCCCGAAGGTCTAGGAATACAGCACTCCTCTAAAATGTCATCAAAAAGTTCACGGTCTTCTGCTGCATCTACGTCTTCTGCAGAGGTTCCCAGAATCTTGACACCCATTTTCATAAGGCTTTCCGTCAACTTAATGGCTGTCTGTCCACCGAACTGCACGACCGCTCCTACTGGCTTCTCCAAACGAACAATGTTCTCTACGTCCTCTGGTGTAAGTGGCTCAAAATAAAGCTTATCTGCAATATCAAAGTCCGTACTTACAGTCTCCGGGTTATTATTTACAATGATAGTCTCGAATCCAGCTTTCTTTAATGCCCAGGTAGCATGTACAGAGCAATAGTCGAATTCAATACCCTGACCGATACGGATAGGACCGCTTCCAAGCACCAGAATTTTATCCTTGTCTGACTTTGGATCTACCTCGTCAAAGCTACCAAAACAGCCGTAGTAATATGGCGTGCTGGCTTCAAATTCAGCTGCACAGGTATCAACTATCTTAAAGGCCTTAATGATGTCATTGTCATAACGCATGTTCTTAATCTCAGTTTCTAACTTGCCAGTAAGCTGAGCAATGACCTTATCCGGAAACTCAATTCTCTTTGCCTCTTTAAGAAGCTCCGAAGTAAGTTCTTCTGTCTTTAATCTTTGTTCCATTTCTACCAGTATGGCAATCTTATCAATAAACCAGATATCGATTTTGGTAATGTCATTGATGACTTCATATGAAATGCCTCTTCTTATGGCCTCTGCAATAACAAAGATTCTTCTGTCATCTACCACATGAAGTTTTTCGAGTATATCTTCCTCTGTTAGATTGTCATATTCTGTTGTAATAAGACTATCTACATGCTGTTCCAGGGAACGGAGGGCCTTCATCAGACCTCCTTCAAAATTGGTACAGATGCTCATAACCTCTCCCGTTGCCTTCATCTGGGTAGTTAAGGCTCTCTTTGCTGTGATGAACTTATCAAATGGCCACTTCGGTATCTTTACAACAACATAGTCCAAAGTAGGTTCAAAGCTTGCATAAGTC
>JAEYRR010000063.1 GCA_023435505.1 Bacillota bacterium
ATGAACAATATATGCCACTTATCTTTGAGTACTGCTCTCAGTATAATAATGATGAGTATTACGTACAGATGGCTGTGGCCTGGCTATTAAGTATGTGTTATGTGAAGGAAAGGGAAGCAACTCTTAACTACCTAAGACTTGGGCAACTGGATGAGTTTACATATCGTAAAACCATCAATAAGATCTTGGAGTCCAATCAGGTGAGTAAAGAGGAAAAGGTTTGGGTACGTAACAATCTGAGAAGATAGTCAGTTTGGTATATTTTTTATATTTTGAGGGACACTATAGGCGTAAATATTTTTTAGGAGGAAAATAAATGAAGAGAAGAATTTATGTTTTGGTTGCAATTCTTTGTCTTAGCTTAGTGTCCATAACCAGTTGTTCCACTAAAGATGGAAAATATAATAATTCAGCTACTGATGAGAATGCAAACAAGAATAAAACAAATGATAATAACGTAGGTAAAGACATCAATAATGCAGTGGATGATGTGAAGCAGGGTATTGATGATATTGGTAATGATACTATGAATGGTAACAATAGTGCCTCTAATAATGCCAATGCCACCAATAATGCCAATGGTACAAACAATAATACAACCAATGGATCACCATCCCCTACTGGCAACGCAGGAAGAATGGGAAATAGATAATTGCAGTCATTCTTATAGAAAAAGGGCTTAACAGCATCTTCATGCTGTAAGCCCTTTTTAATACACTACTTGTGGTTTTCCTGACAATCCTTGCACTGGCCTGTAATCTGAATATAATGATCCGTCACTGTAAATCCGTATTCTTTAAGACTTGATTGAATATCATGAATTGGGCAGAGAGGTAAATCAAACATTTTCTTACAGCTGTTACAGATGACATAATGCTTATGTTCTGAGGTTGTGTTTTTAATTTGATAGAACATCTCATTTTCCTGAAGATAGTACTTATCTATAAGGTTCTGTTTAATCAAAGCATCAATATTCCGATAGATAGTGGATTTCGCTATTTTAGGATAAGCCTCTGTGCAGCAGGCATAGATTTCATTAATCGACATAGGACGCTTGGCAGTATTAAGGATATTAAAAATATGTTGTTTTTGTTTAGTGTTCCTTGTTTGATCCATCACCATTCCTCCTATGCATCAAAGTCAATCAGGTAGGTATCTTCCTTTGTAGTGATGGTTAGAGTACTAAGGTTGAAGTCCTCCTCATGAATCTGTAGGTTATATTCATAAATCGTGTCGTCTTCTTTCTTTGACATGAATACATAAGCTCCGTTTTCCTTGCCATCTATAAAATCACATATTTCGTTATAAATCTCAAATCCACTTACCTGACCGTTGTAGCCACTTGTCAGAATTTTGTCTTCTATTGCTTTATATAACTCGTCCATTATAAACCTCCTGGATTAGCATCTGTTTTTTTACTTATGGGACCTTTTTTCTTATAGGTATAGTATTTGGTATAGACAGCAGTTTCCTTATCTTGCTTGTAGTTTTCAACCACAGAGCGGGTAGCCTGTTGGTAACGTTTCTCTTGAGATGGGACATTAGTAGAAGTATTCTCGTTACGACGTTTAATAGTTTTTTTAATCATACTGTATATTCCTTTCAAGGTCATTACCCATTGTAAATGAATTAAGGTTCAAAATCAATACGATATATTAGATGCTGGGTTTTATCAAGAGGTTTTTCATAGGAAAACCCTAGCTTTTTGGCTAAGTGGATAGATGGTAGGTTATCTTTATGGATTTGGGCTACAACACTGGTTAGATTAAGATGTTCTTTTGCATACTCTAAAATCCCCCTTGCAGCCTCATAACCATAGCCTTGTTTGCTATAAGTCGGATCAATCAGGTAAGCAAGTTCAATCTCTGTAGTATCTCCAAGCTCTATGCACTGTAGTCCACATCTGCCAATCAATTTATTCGTTTCTTTAAGAAAGACACCCCATAAACCAAAGCGAAATAAGTTATATACTTGGGTAATATAAGCTCTCTGTTTTTCAATCTCTGTTTCTAAGCTGTCAAGGTCAGGTATAAATCTGACATAGTCCTTATTTGAATACAGTTTATACATGGATGTAATATCATCTGTCGTAAGCTCTCTTATTACAAGACGGGTGGTCACCATAATGGTGGAAGGTAGATTGTGGGCATGGTTGTATTCTTCAAGAATGCTTTCATAATCTAGATCCCCTATACTTTGGATGATACAGTCGGCTCCG
Source organism: Bacillota bacterium (assembly GCA_023435505.1). Taxonomy (GTDB): domain Bacteria; phylum Bacillota; class Clostridia; order Lachnospirales; family Lachnospiraceae; genus KM106-2. Next base: position 2,219 of record JAEYRR010000063.1, read on the forward strand.
GTAAAAAATCCTTCTAAAAAGGAGGTTTGAATGCCGATACAGGTAAGGTTTAAACCTTTGGCCTCTTTTGCAATTTCTCTAGTATCTGTAATAAGTAGACATTGTTCGGGTGTAAGGGAACTATTATTTATGATAGTAGACAAGCTATCTCGCTGATGGAAAGGCTCATTTTTTACGATTGTAATAATGGAATTTTGTTGAAGGGACGAGAATAAGGGTAGGTCAAATGAGAAATTTGTCTGCTTATTAAGATAAAAAATTACTGCTTTCAGCATCTGTGTATTCCTTTTTCTTTTTATCATAGCATTATTTTTGGATATCCTCAATAATATTATACTAGGATGTTTAGGAGGTAGTGGTGTGATTAATGCTATTAGATTTCATCATACACCGGATATCACAGTAATCAACCAACGTCAATATAACGCACATAACACCTTATATAAAGGTTACGTAAACCAGATCAATATGATCACAGAGGAGCTATCAAAAGTTTCATTGGATATTATGAAGGACGCTAACACGACAGACGGATACTATCGAGGCCTAAAAAGGGGAGAAACCTATGCTTTGAATGGAGTAATTCTTCATGAACTGTATTTTCGCAATATTGGAGGCTTTAATCAGGTACCGGATCAGACTATTCTAGATATTTTCGAGAAATGTTTTGGTGGTTATGAGCAGTGGAGGGAACATTTCGTTGCCACAGCCAAGGCAAGCAGAGGGTGGGTAGTCCTGGTTTATGACCAAAGGTGTAAAATGTTTAGAAATCTTTCCCTTGATGACCACGATACAGGAGATGTGGTGTTAGCCTTACCGATACTGGTATTAGATATGTACGAACATGCCTATTTTATTCAATATGGCATAGATAAGATAAATTACATAAATGCCTTTCTGGAGAACATTCACTGGGATATTATAAAACAAAGACTATTACACTACCAGTTATAGCTTGTCTTGTAAAAGTCTGGTATAATACGGGTAGAAAAAACCATTCTATAAATAAGGAGGGCGATAATATGCCATTTATTAATGCTAAAGTCAGCGTAAAACTAAGTGATGAGAAACAAGAAGCTATTAAAGCAAAATTGGGAAAGGCGATAGAACTGATCCCTGGGAAATGTGAAAATTGGCTAATGGTTGGATTTGAGGATGAATATTCTCTGTATTTTAAGGGACAGAAGTTTGAAAAAATGGCTTTCGTAGAAGTGAAAATCTATGGAAGTGCCAGCAAAAAATCGTTTGAACAGTTAACATCTAAAATCTGCTCTATCCTCAATGAGGAGGTTGGAATCCCATTAGATAAGGTCTATGTGACTTATCAGGAGATTGAAAACTGGGGCTGGAACGGAAATAATTTTTAAAAAATAAAGTGCATTGTATACCAAGTGACAAACGGTATACAATGCACCTTTAATATTGTTTCACTATTAGAATCCAAGTGGGATTCCAAAATTAATAAAGACTAATAGTAGGATGGTCCATACGATTATGAAAGCAGTAGAATATGGTATCATTGCTCCGATTAAGTTACCAACACCAAAATCCTTTTTATATTTTCTCATAAACACTAAGACAACACCAGCATAACTCATCAGAGGAGTGATGATGTTTGTGGAGGAGTCCGCCAGACGGTAGGCTGCAGCCACAACATCAGGAGTCATGTTAGGATTAGCTTTGTAAAGCATAGGAATAAAGATTGGTCCAAGTAATAACCATTTGGAGGTTAAACCACCTACAAAGAGGTTAATGATTGCAGTAATTAGAATAAAAGCAACAATTAACAACGTTGGATACTGATTCAGACCAAGGTTTTCTAACAGATTAGCGCCTAAGAAGGTAATATAGGTTCCTATACCTGTGTAAGAAAGTAGAGCAAGGAAGTTATAGCTAAAGAAGGTTAATACAATGACATACCCCATACTACCAATCTGTTTGGACATGGCATTGATAACATCCTGTAATTTGGTGAATTTCTTAGTAGCATATCCATAGAACAAACCACTGACAAAGAAAATGAAAGTTATCAGTAGAATGATATTTTCTAAAAATGGAGTTACTTTGTCTCCAGTGGTAGGATCCACATAGCTTCTTAAAGGTCCTACGGCTAATACTACACAGAAGGCTAGGGATAGAAGGAAACCTACTAAAGACCATCTAAGTCCTTTTCTTTCCACGTCAGTGACACCAAATTCGTTGATATTGATATCATCTGGCACGTCATAGGACATATTTTCAAACTTTGGACGAACGAATTTATTAGTGATAAAGCCACCCAAAAGTACTAACATGATAGTAGAGGCTACCATGAAGAAATAGTGCATAGTGAATGGATTTAAGGTCTTACCAAGATAGGAAACGAAAGGAACGTTTTGTGCATTGGCAAAGCCCTGTGCATTTCTTCCTACAATAATATCTACTACTGTAGCCGGAATAAGGTTTGCACTGAAACCTGCAGATACACCTGCAAATGCAGCAAACATACCGATCAGTGGGTTTTTCTTTAGTCCCAGATATAGAAGACCAGCAAGTGGAATTAGTACAATGTATCCTGCATCAGATGCAATGTTACTCATAATACCTAAGAATACCAATAAGTAAGGAAGAAAACGGTCAGAGATATTACCGCCTACTTTTCTGATTAACGCAGATAGAAGACCAGATTCCTCTGAGATACCGATACCAAACATTACAATTAGGATAGTTCCTAGAATACCGTTGGCATAGCCAACCCAGTTCGTTAGAATAGCGTTATCAAATAACCATCTTATGTTCGTTGAGGTAAACATATTTTTAATGCCATATGTTACAGTAGAGCCATCATCACCGATGGTGCTAAAAGTTTTTCCGCCCAGAAAAGCACTTATGATCATTACTACGGCAAATAAAAAAACAAAGATTACGACTGGATCTGGAATCTTTGAGCCGATGCGTTCAACAATAGATACTTTTTTAGGTGCATCATTTTGTTTTTTCATAAATATCTACCCATTTCTATATATTATTCATTTCTAGGTATTATTTTTAATGATTTAGCATGATAAAGCAAGGCAACAATCTTACCAAAAGTAATAATATTAGCCAATTATAGAATATTATGTCATTTATGTTGTGCAATGCGATTAAAAGAAAGGTAAATAAGTTGTTACTTATTTACCTTTTTAGCAGGTAAGTTCAAAATTTTTTCAAAGAGAAGACCTACTAAAAACCAGAGTGGAGCATAGTCCACCCGTATTACTCCTTTATAGCTATATTTGGAGTCAGAGTAGTCCCAAGGACAAGCTTTATATTTTTTTAAAAGAGTACCTAGAGAGAACTCAGTTAAAAAGATGCCAATGGTGTAGATGCCTCCTCGTATCATGGCATTGGACCTGTCCAATAAGCGACTGATTGGTTTTATTAAGGCACCCAGACCGTAGATAGGAAACATCCAGACGGAGGTAGAGCAGATAAGCTTGGGATCTTTGTGCTTTATAATAGCGCAGAGTCCGGTCCAGAAGCATTCCAGACACCAGCCTAAGGAGCCACATATGATAAAATTGGTAAACATATTTCTCTTCATAGACTTAGTATTTGATTGAACACTTAGGTTATTCTTATTTTGAAAAATTCAAAAGAAAATATATGGAAATGAGCAAACTACAACCTTGACCAAAAGGTATAGTAGGCATACAATAGCCTATAAGAACGAAGAAGCATGAAAATAGGAGATTATGATGGAAAAAGCGATTGTTACGTTAAAAAAAGGAGAAGGCAGAACCATAAAAGCTGGCGGAATGTGGGTTTTCGACAATGAGATAGCTGAGGTTTCTGGAGAGTTTCATAATGGGGACCTTGTTAGTGTACACGATTTCGACGGATATTTTATGGGAACAGGATTTATGAATCTATCTTCTAAAATAAGAGTCCGTTTATTGACCAGAATGAAAGACCTAGCCATTGATCATGAATTTTGGGAAATGCGTGTGCAGGCAGCGTGGGAGTATAGAAAAGCGACAGTAGATACTGCAAACTGCAGAATTATCTTTGGGGAGGCAGATTTCTTCCCTGGATTTGTAGTGGACAAATTTACAGATGTTTTAGTAGTGGAATCCTTAGCCTTGGGTATCGACAGATATAAAGAAGAAATCTTAAAGATTCTTGTAGAGGTACTAAAACAGGATGGTATCCATATTCGTGGTATCTATGAGAGAAGCGATGCAAAAGTCCGTCTTCAGGAAGGAATGGAGAGGGTTAAAGGCTTTATTGGAGAACCCTTTGATACAAAGGTACTGATTGAAGAGAATGGTGTAAAGTATTATGTGGATGTGGCAGAAGGGCAGAAGACAGGCTTCTTTTTAGATCAGAAATACAATCGCCTTGCTATGCAGCGTATCTGTAAAGGGGCAAAGGTATTGGACTGCTTTACCCATACCGGTTCTTTTGCTTTAAATGTAGGTCTTGGTGGCGCAAAAGAGGTAGTTGGAGTAGATGCTTCTGAATTAGGTGT
>JAEYRR010000196.1 GCA_023435505.1 Bacillota bacterium
GATAGGTCCTTATGGGCAGTATATGATGAAAGGAACGGCAGCTACTCAGGTATCTATTGACTATTACAGTGAAGAGGATTTTATTTCTAAATATAAAATTGCATATGCACTTTATCCTGTGTTTGCCATGTTAAGTGACAATATATCGTATTTTGAAGGGCAAGAGAATAAGGAGCCACTGATGCGCATGAAGATTTGGGAGGAAGTGGACCGTGCTAGAGTGGATATTGAGCCATACCTAAAAGAGGGTACCATTGATTTTAAACGCTATGCAGAGTTTGTATATGCTACGCCCCTTGTTGTAGATAAAGAAAAGGATGGGGATTATGCGACAGGAAAGTCTGCCAGCGAAGTATTTGCTAACCGTCTGATGAGCGTTGAGGATATTGAGCATGTTCTATCTATGGTATTTCCACAGATCCGTCTGAAGCATTACCTGGAGATTAGGGTAGCTGACAGTATGCCAATTGGTTCTGTATACGCCTATTTACTACTAATTAAGGGCTTGTTTTCAGATATTAGCCGGGTAAAAAAATATGTAGAAGAATTAATTCATAACCGTGTGGATTGGACTAAGGAACTTATCACTGCGATAAGAACGGATGGCATAGAGGGTCAGGTCTATGACGTGAAAGTTAAAAATATTGTTCTAGAGCTTTTTGGAATTGTATTATGCAATTTGGAGGACTCAGAGGTCAGATATTTAGAGGAGTATAAGAAAAGGATTTTGGAAAATGGTAGCTTGCTACTGTAGGTACATTGGAGGATAAACAGGATGAACATGAATATGGAAGCATTTAATTTGCAATGCAAAAAAATAATAGAGAACAACTGGGAGGAGAATAAGGAGAAAGCTAAGGATTATCTGGCTTATATGGATCAGTCTACTGCTAAGTATCACGGGGAAACGATTTATTCGTTATATATGCCGAAGATGTTTCCAGTAGAAACGGTAAACTATATAAAGAATATCGCAGAAACGATGTACGGTATTTTGAAAAAGGTCATGAAAGAATACTTAGAGCAGGAAGAGTATCGTTACTTATTTGGATTTAGTAAAAAGTTAGAGAAAATGATTCGTAATACTCCTCATTATGATAATTTACTGCCGATTAGCAGAATTGATATTTTTCTGAATGAAAAAGATCTATCCTTTAAGTTCTGTGAATTCAATGCAGATGGCTGTAGTTCCATGAATGAAGACCGAGAGTTAAACATTGCGTTTACTAAAACGGCACTCTATCAAGAGCTTAGTAAGGAATACAAGGTGACAAGCTTTGAATTGTTTGATTCCTGGGCAAGGGAGTTTAAAGAAATATATGAAACCTATGAATATAAGGTGGAGCATCCTCATGTGGCGATAGTGGATTTTCTGGAGCTTGGCTGCTCTATGTATGAGTTTGAAGAGTTTCGTAAAGCATTTGAGCGGGCAGGTTTTACGGCGGAAGTCTGTGAGATTAGGGATTTAACCTATGATGGAAATAGACTGTATTCCAAGTCCGGGAAGGTGATAGATGCCATATACCGCCGGGCTGTTACCTCTGATATTCTTGAGCATGAGGAGGAGGTAAAAGACTTCCTTCAGGCAGTAGAAGCACATAAGGTGTGCTTACTTGGTAGTTTCTGTACACATATCATTCATGATAAGATTCTCTTTTATATTCTGCATCTTAAAAGGACTCATTCCTTCTTAACTGAGGAGGAGGTTGCCTTTATTAAGGAACACATCCCATACACCGTTAGCCTTTGTGATGAAGAAATCGAAAAATGTGGATTAATCAGTAATAAGGATGGATGGATTATAAAGCCAAAGGATTCTTATGGCGCAAAAGGAGTCTTTGCTGGTGTGAACTTCTCTCAGGAAAAATGGGAAGAGATTGTGTCGGAAAACAAAAATGGTGTGTATATCATGCAGGAATTTGTTATGCCATACAAGAGCTATAACATTGATTATCACAAGGCAGAACCTGTATTTCGTCAGTATTCCAATTTAACTGGACTTTATGTCTATAACGGCAGGTTCGCTGGAGTCTACTCCAGACAAGCTGATCATGAGATCATATCCAGCTCCTATGACGAAAATGATATAGCAACATTAATCATCGAGAAAAAGTAATAATACGTTATGAATCAAGGTGCCTTTGTCACTACAGACCTGATTTTGGGGAGGTAAAGTGATGAAGGCACTTTGCTCATTACATACATATAGACATACTGTGCTTAATAAACTATAGTATAAGGTTTTTGCGGTGGTTGGAGGTCTATATGAATTTGACAAAACACTATTTTCCTGGAGGCAATACTTGCAAAGGGTTTGTAAATTTTTTTGATGGGATTATAGCACCCTGGGTAGATAATAAGAGGATTTTTGTGTTAAAAGGTGGACCGGGAGTAGGAAAGAATACCTTTATGAATCTTTTTAGTAAAAGAGCAAGAGAAAAGGGATATGCCGTAGAACATTTCCACTGTGCCAGTGATACGAATAGCTTAGACGCCGTACATATACCATCCATCGGAATCACCATGTTGGATGGAACAGCTCCTCATATTATTGATCCGGTAACACCGGGAGCAGTGGACGAGATTTTGAATCTGGGTATTTATCTGGATCAGAAGGGTTTAGAGAAAAAGAGAGGACAGATTACCAGGCTGATGCAGGAAAATGCAAGATGCTATAAGCGGACCTTTGCCTATCTGGGTGCAGCGGGAAGACTGAGAGAAAACAGTAACTACTACAATCTATGTGCCATTGATATGGATGAACTACGAGAAGAGGTTCAGGATGTATTTGGAACTCATGAACTTAAGAAAGGAAATTTGAAGGGTGCCATCCGTCATTTATTCGCAGATGCCATAACTCCTCAGGGTTATATTGATTATTTCAGTAGTATTGTGGGAGATGAGAAGATTATTTCTCTTCATGGACCTGGAGCAGTGACCTCCGAGTTTATAAAAATGTCGCTTAATTTTGCTATGTTTATGGGATATGGATGCGAGGTGTTTTATTCTTCCCTGTTACCGGATCAACCAATTCATCTGATTATACGGGATCTGGATATGTGTATTACAACAAACCTGGTTTTTCCGAGACAGATTGAAAAAATCATCAATTTAAATTTATTATTGGATCAGATGGTGCTAGATAAATACGAAAGTACTTTCCAGTTCAATGAGCTTTATGAGAAGCAACTTATGGAAGTGGCAATTGAATCTCTGATGACTACGAAGGATATTCATGATGAGATAGAGGCAATCTATAAGTCCTATATGGACTTTGATAAGGTTACAGAATATACGACTCAATTTGTAAATAAATTCTTTAATGTATAGAAGTTAGGCCCTTACATGACAGTGTCTTCCTTGTATCGAATCAATTAGAAAAGCCAATGATCACACCAGATCATTGGCTTTATTAAGCAAAAGCTGTGTTGGGTCACAAGCCCTTTGCCTTTCTATTCATAATAATTAAGCAATTTTGTTAACTGCTACAGTTAAACGGGAAATCTTTCTAGCTGCAGTATTCTTGTGGTAGATACCTTTGCTCTGAGCTTTGCTGATTTCTGCAATAGCAGCTCTTAAGTTAGCAACTGCAAGATCTTTGTCGTTAGCAGCAACAGCAGCATCAACTTTCTTAATTGCAGTCTTAACACTAGACTTAATTGCTTTATTTCTCATAGTTTTAGTTTCAATAACTTTGATTCTCTTCTTAGCAGATTTAATGTTAGCCAATCTGTACACCTCCATTGCTATATGGTAAATAGTTATCATTGTTACATTAAATCCGGACACGGACGTACCTAATGTAAACATACTACTATATCTTAGTATAAAGTGTTTTGCTTGTCAATATCCAAATAGACCAAAAGGTATTATTTTTTGAGCAATGGGGTAGTCTAGTAAAGAAAAACAGATTGAAAGGATAGGTTATATGGAGGCAGGAAAAACCTTGAATAATTGGCGGACGGATCTTGCTTTGGAGGTGCGTGAAACCTTTGAAGATGATGATGTTGAGATAAAAGGTGTTATTTTAAATGAGGAGAAAGATGAGGATAATGAAATTAAAATAACGAAAGTAATCATACAGGATGAGAGAGGAGCCAAGGCCATGGGAAAACCTATTGGTAATTATATTACCATAGAAGCTCCAAGGTTAATGGGGTCTGATGAATCCTATCACAAGCCTGTAATGATGCAGATACAAAAGTACGTAAAAGACTTAGCAAAAGACATGGAAGATAAACATGTCTTAGTGGCAGGCCTTGGAAACCGTAATCTGACAGCAGATGCCTTAGGGCCACAGGTGGTAGACCATCTGTTTGTTACCAGACATCTAGTCAAGGAATTTGGAAAGGAATTTGCCAAACGCAATAAAATGGAAGCTGTCAGTGCAATCTCCCCAGGTGTTATGGGACAGACCGGAATGGAGAGTAGTGAGATACTAAAGGGTATCATTAAGGAGACAAAG
>JAEYRR010000242.1 GCA_023435505.1 Bacillota bacterium
GTTAAGTATCAGCAGGATATGGGAAAAAAATATATAGACTCTGGAGCGGATATAGTGGTTGGGACCCATACCCATAGCCTTCAAGGAGTAGAGTTCTATCAGGATAAACCTATTGTATATAGTCTTGGTAACTTTATCTTTAGTAAAAAGACCACAGATACGGCTATGATTAAATTGGAAATAGATAGTGACGGAAATATGAACCTGGCCATGTATCCATGTAAGGCAGTAAATGGATTGACTTCTATGGTTACGGATTCGGAGGAAATTAAGAAGTTTAATAAATATATAGAATCTATTTCTTATAATATACGAATTGATGAGAATCAAATCTTAAGAATATCTGATGAATCCGTTAATAATTAAAAATACTATTTTATTTTAAAATACTTATGCTATAATTGAAAATATTCAAATTGGTAGTATGTATCAATTATAATTAGAAGTCAAGGAGACTAATAAAGCTATGGATGAAGAGAATAAGAATTTAATGGGTGAATTTGAATATAACGATAATATAGAGAATACGACCCAACAGGATGAAAAAGAAACTAAAGAAGAAACTAAAGAAGAATCACTGAATAATCATGAAGATACGTTAAACAATAAAAAAACAAAGAATAAGCATTCTCTTCGTTTTAAGATTTTAGTAAGTTCAGCAGCTGCTGCAGTAGTCTTGGTATTGTTAGTGGGTGGGTATTTATGGCATCTGCTCGGTTATTATAATCATAAAGATTTTACTAAGACTTCTGTAGAATATCAACAAGAACAGTTTGATACGGATGATGGCAATGAAGGTTATGAAGAGACCGATCCTGAAAAGATTATCTGGCAAAAGTACGGAGAGATAAAAAAAGTGGAAGGAATCAAAAATATACTCCTCTGTGCGGAAGAAAATCAATTAGGCGGCAAGAGAGGCAGAACAGATGTTGTCATGATTGCTACCATTGATAACAACCAAGGTACATTAAAACTGACTTCTATAATGCGTGATACATATGTACAAATACCAGGATTTAAAGATAACAGAATTAATACAGCTTACCGAACTGGAGACATTCCTCTATTGGAAGAAACCGTTAGTGAAAATTTTAATATTCATTTGGATGGTTATGTAAAAGTAGATTTTGATAGTTTTACTAATGTGATTGATGCTTTAGGAGGAGTGGAGGTTACGTTAACTGCTGACGAGGCAGAATGGCTGAATGAATCCAATCATATTCTTGACCCGGAATCCAGAAACCTAACGGCTGGAACTCATCTTTTAAACGGAAGCCAAGCGCTTGGCTATTCTAGAATTCGAAAGGTACCAACTGCAGAGGGTATCGGCTCTGATTTTGGACGAGTATGGAGACAAAAACATATACTTATGCAGGTATTTAGTAAGTATAAGAGTATGAGCTTACTGGATATCTTAGGAAAAGCTCCAGATATTCTTCAATTAGTTCAGACAGATTATTCGAGAACTGAGGTATTGTCACTTATAAAGACTGTTATGGATATGGATACGGATGTGATAGAAACCTTGTCTATTCCGGTAAAGAATAGCTATGAACCGAAAGAAATTCGCAATATGGATGTTCTTGTATTAGACATGAAACAGAACAACGATGCCTTAAATGAGTTTATCTATGGCAATAGTTCAACTGAGACTGCATCTGACATAAATGGGAATAATGCCAATATGGTGAAGAATGGTTCGTATGAATAGGATAAATAGTGATGTCATAGGATGCAGTAATTTACTGTTTCCTATGACATTTTTACTTGTTTCCTATAAGTATACTTATTGGAAAAGGAAATATATATGTATAGAGAACTGTAACAAGAAGAACTAATTATGATAAGACATATAGTATCAGCGAAATTAAAGATTTTTCTGTTAGCCGGAACCTTCCTAATTCTATTATTTATTATATTAAATGTGCAGGAAACCGTTCAATATCATGTATTTATAAGGGGTAGAATTGACAGAGCTAGTTATAAAGAAGATAAAATAAGACAAATGCTCTTTGAGGGGGATAGTATTTATCGATTGGAGCAATTTTGTAAGGAGACAGGAAAGGATTTCATAGAAGAGGTTACAATTCGTGCAATTATATATGATTATGAGATTAAGGATATAGATCGACAGATTTATTGTCCTATAGATAATCGATTTGTAGAAGATATAGAGAATCTGACATTCTATCATAAGGTATATGAGATATATAGGAGTGTATTAGAGGATGTGCGGTATTTTCCTCTTCCCATGGATTTGGTTGGGATGGAGACCACAAACTTTGAAGATAGCTTTGGAGACGCCAGAACCTATGGAGGGGAGCGAAAACATGAAGGAACGGATATTATACCTTCCATCAACGAAAGAGGATATTTTCCGGTATTAAGTGTCAGTGATGGAGTTGTTGAAAATTTAGGATGGCTGGAACTTGGTGGCTGGAGAATCGGTATATATAGTGACAGTGGTGGATACTATTATTATGCACATTTAGAAAGCTATGCACCAGGCTTAAAAGAAGGTGATCGGGTTATGGCAGGTCAACTGCTTGGCTTTATGGGGGATACGGGATATGGAAAAAAGGAAGGGACAAAAGGAAAATTTATTGTTCATTTACATTTTGGTATCTATGTAGATGTGGATGATAAACAGGTAAGTGTGAATCCTTTTCCTATTTTAAAGTATTTGTTACATACGCAATTAGGTTATAAGTTTTAAAGAAGGTTCTAAGTGAGAGAACGGCATGGAATGAGTCTCTAGTTTCAGTTTACATTGTGGATATTATTGTGATATAATAACTACGAAAGCATGTTCGGGTTTGCACTAGACAGGCATTCATCCACATACTATAACAAGTCATTACAAACTGTTATTTTATGTAATATTAGTAATGTGAGGTCAGTTATATGGAGATACAATTATGGAGAGAGATTTTAGATCCTTATGAATTAGCAGTTAATGAGTTGACTGTGAAGTTTAACCATATTATCCATGAGTATAGAAATGCTGGGATTTATTCTCCCATTGAATTAGTTAGTGGTCGTGTTAAGAAGATATCCAGTATTCTGGAGAAAGCACAAAAAAAGAACATCAGCTTAGATGAGATTCAGGAGAAGGTGGATGATATTGCGGGAATCCGAATTATCTGTCAATTCGTTGAAGATATCGATGCGGTTGTACAACTGATTCACAACAGAAAAGATATGACGATTAAACTAGAAAAGGACTATATAAAAAACTGTAAAGAAAGTGGATATCGTAGTTATCATCTTATTATTTATTATACAGTACAGACTATGAGTGGGGCCAAGACCATTCAGGCAGAGATTCAGATTCGTACGCTTGCCATGAATTTTTGGGCCACTATTGAGCATTCTCTTCAATATAAATATAAAAAGAATATGCCTAGTCATATTAGGGAGAGGCTGTCCAGTGCAGCAGAAGCTGTAGTAAGTCTGGATCAGGAGATGGGCCAGATTCGTGGAGAGATTATGGATGCTCAAAATTTCTTTAGTATAAAGGCCAGTGTGGTTAGTGATATTCTTACTAATATACAGAATCTGTATAAGGTAGCCAATAAACGTGAGGTAGTAAAGATTCAGGATGAATTTTTTAAGATTTACGAGTCTGGTGACTTAGAAAAGCTAGAACGATTTAACAAGGAACTTGACATTATATCAGAGGGCTATCGTGCCCAAAGCTTAGAATAGAACGGAGAAATTAGCTTTGAGATTACCAATTACATTTGTGGAGAAGATGAAAACACTGCTGAAAGAGGAGTATGCTGCCTATGAAGACAGCTATAAAAGACCACATTATACCGG
>JAEYRR010000267.1 GCA_023435505.1 Bacillota bacterium
GCACTGGCATTTTTTAATATTGACTGTGTATTCTTTCCATCCTTACCAAGCGTACAAATTCCGATATTTACTGATACAAACCATTCTTTATTGGCTAGTGGGAATGGATAAGAAAACATCTTCTGCACTCTCTTCACCTTCTCATCATAGTCAGCTATGTCTTCTAGGTTCTGTGTCAGAATAACATATTCATCTCCCGAATAGCGAGCAAGAAAGTCATTTTCATCCAAGGCTTGCTTAATGCGGTGACTCACATCAATCAATAACTCATCACCATATGCCACACCTAACGTATCGTTCACTTCTTTCAAATTATCAATGTCAAGATACATTAATTCAACGTGTTCCTTAGGCCGTAAGGTACGAAATATATTATCCAGCTTCTCCACCAATGCTTCTCTGTTCGGTAGCTGAGTTAGAATATCCTCAAATGCCAGCTTCTTATAGTGTTCCTCGCTTGACTTTAACTCTTCATATCGCTTCATTAATTCTTTTTGTTGAACCGCAAGGTCTTCATAACTTTTTTCAAATTCTTCATAGCTCTCTTCTAGCTTCTTCTTTTCATCTTCTGTCATTCTTACAAGCTTCTTATTTCTAATTAACTGAACAAGCAAAACAGTAGCCACAACAAAAAGAATACCCGCAATTATGAATAACTCCATATGTCTTAAGCCTCCTAACTACAATTACTGGTAGCGAACTTATAAAATAAATAAAGTCCACTTATAACTATACCATAATTTTCTGTATAAGTATATGTTTTGCTTACTAGTTTACAAGAATTTAACACTTAAACCAATTTATTCACAGATTATTAAAACTTTCTAGCTTTGCCAGATAACTATTGCTGTAACGATGATCCTTACTGACCTCTTCTCCAAACCATTCCGGTATTATAAACTCATTGATAGCCTCCACTTCAGGAAACTCCACTTCCACAACAACCAGTCCTTCCAGCTGATTATGAAAGATATCCAGCTCAGCAGTCCTTCCATGTTCAAGAGGAATTAAATACCTAGTCTTACATACTAGTTGGCCATCCACTTTTCCCCGTAGATGCTCATAACTTTCCTTCGTCAGTGGCAACTCCACTTCATTGCATATCCTAGCAAGCTGTGTAATGCCTTCATCGATTCCTTGTTTTGATTTATAAGTGAGTATATATTCCTCATTACTTTTTCGAATTCTAACGATAGGCCCTGAGCAGAGATAGCCCTGCTCAATCTCCTTTTTCTCAAACTTAAAAAGATCCTCCGGTAACTGTTTTACCAAAAACTTCTTTTCTATCTCCATAATAAATTCTCCTCTTTCATCTAATGCAATCTTGACTTATTGTGAAACTAATACCCATCTACAAAAAAGGTTGTAGCTAATTGTATCATATCTACCATTAGCTGCAACCTCTTATCTCTTAGAAATTATTTATAATCAGTTGGATTAGTAACCGGCTCATTACGAAGCATAATCTTTTTAGGCTGTTGGTTATACTCTATATTTTGAAGGCTTAGTACCAGTTTCAACTCCACAAACTTCTTTGATATATTGGAAATGTCCAGATTAAATTCCTTAACATATTCACAAAATAGATGCTCACTCCAATCAGTAATAGCTGCTGCTTCATTCTGAATCTGAAGCTCGGTTCCTTGAAAGGTTGAACTTATACGTTTTATATCATAATACACCCTACTATCAGCCTTACGATAGTATAAAACCTGTACATATTGGTCTGTACTGTTCTCTCCATCATGAAAAATACAAACTGCCTGATCATAATACGTAGATGAGCCATACACTGCAATTCCATGATTGGAACTCATCAACCAGTCCGTCACTTGATTAAGACCCGTCTGAGCCTCCTTCTGAAGATTAGTTTCCACATTGGCCCTTGAGGAGGTTTTAATACCAGTATTCATAAACCCTGTCACTGCAATGATAACTAGACTCATGATAGCAAGGGCTGTTAACACTTCAATTAAAGTAAATCCCTTATTCTTCATGTTCCCCTCCTTACTCAATAAAATGCTTTCCTGTGGCTTGTACAAGATTGATGATACCAGTCTTCGTCCCATTTGTAATAGTAATGGCTGTAGGATACTCAGATACGGAAGTTGGTATATTTCCTGTATATAGATATTCAAAAGCACCAGTTGCACGGTCAAAGGTGAAATATACTGGTGTAGTGGAAACATCAATTGTCGTCCCAGTCTGCAAGGTAACACTTATCTGTATTGCATCACTGCATATTTTATTGTCTTTTTCAGGCGTTAAAGAATAAGTAGCTAAATCAGACTTTGTTACATTTCCCAAATAATAACCGGCGTGATTAGAATCAGAACTTTTATATAGTACTAAGAAATTCTGCTCCATCTGAGTCATACACTCATTTTTAGTCTTTTCCAAGGAAGTATCCAACGTCTGAGTGCAACCTTGAACATCTGCTGACCTTACTATACTAAATGCAAGCACTATTCCACCAGTTAATATCCCAAGAATAGCTATTACAACAATTAGTTCTATTAAAGTTATTCCTTTATTCTTTACCATGGAATAGGCCTCCTTTCATTAGTTTTTACTCCAGTTTTCTTCGGTAATTAATGAACTGATGTCTATCTGTTTATCGTGTTCGTTAGTTAGGTACATCGGAAAGCTGTTATAATCCCTAAACACCGTACGTACATCTGAATTACAAATTAAATCAAATACTTTTTGCGCATTAGCTGTTATCTTCCCATTTGTCATCTTCACAATGCCTTTACTAATAATGATTCCATTAAAATCTGTCTTTACCTCCACATCTCCTGTAGCAATAATGATGTGTACATCAGGGCTGACTGTACTATCCACTTTAAAGGCATTGGTGCTGTCAAACACACCTTCTGCCGTAGTCCGTGGATTGGTTACCATTATAACCTTACCATATGCTCCATAATCAGACAGATAGGAATTATTTGCTCCCACAGTTTTTCCTATTATCCATTGGTACATACCAGGACAGGTTGGGTCTTCACTGTTCTGCACAATAAGTGAATCAAAAAGATTGTCCTTTATGCTATCACGAGGATACTTTGTAGTGGATGGAACTAGTTTCTCCTGATAGGCTTTAAACATTGTTTTAAGATCATTTGCTTCCTTTATAAATTGTTTAGGCAACTCCGCATCCACTGAATTCTCATACATATACAAATTACCGGTTGTTCCACCTGCATAGGCTACTATATTTCCTGAATAAGTCTTACGACCAGAGGTTGAATTATTAATAATATTCCTTGGCAGATAGATGAGGGAATCATTATCTTTCAGTCGTTTTATCAATGTATTTAAGTTCTCACTATCGGAAATATAATCTCTAAAATACTCATTGGACTTAATTTCACTAACAAAATTCGGATAATAATATACCAAAGTGGAGGTATTGGTTTTATCAAAGATTTTGATGAATGGCTTTACTGGGTTCACATAATCCGACAGATTCTTCCCATTGAAGTCTAGAATATAGTTACTTTCCACTTCACGGATAGAACTATCCTTTGTCATATCAAGATATTCCGCGTAACTAATCGGATTATGTCCGATCGCCGTTCCATCTGCACGGACTCCGATACAGTCTCCAGGTAGCAAATACGCCAACTGGTTTCCCTTGGTAGAAATGGCTTCGCCGGTAAGCACATACTCATTACTTACGTTTTCATCCTCCAATTTTGTCTCTACTGGCTCTATATATGCGCGACCAGCTATAAAGACATTCTCAAGGTCTGTCAAATCTAACAGGGATTTTTTCCTGTTTACAATCATAGCGCTACTTGTATCTGGGGTATCCTCATAACCATAACCATAATAACTTCCGGTTAACTTTATCATACTGTTTGGAGCATTGATGGTTACATCATCTGCCACATACAAATTTCCTGTCAATTTTAGATTTGAGGTTATTGAACTGGTGCTACTAGCTGAGGCTGTTAGGATGTTTTTTACCCAGATATTACTCTGTTTCTTACTATCCGAAGGATTCAAATCATCTATGGTAATATTTCCGCCTTCTTTTGTGGCTATGCTATTGGCTACTACAATCTGATTACCATTAATATTTAGGTTAGCACCCTTAGTGGCAAGTATATTACCAGCATATGTACTACCTTGTATTACTCCACTTTCACCATTGTCTGCTAACAGTTGTGAATTGGCTATAATAGCGTATTCGGTATAAGAAGGACGCTCGCCAATTGCTTCAAAACTAGCATTTGGTAATGATACTTTTATATCTGTAGTTATCTGGGTGTATTGCTGGGTACCACTTTCAACATATCCTAAACAGATATTACGAAAACATATGTACTGTTTCTCTGGATCAGAGCTATCAAAGCGACACTCCAATATGTTCTGTCCATTCTTTGCAGATACTGTGGTCTGTGAATTCGTATCTACCAGATAGTTTTTTATTACGTCTAAGTTATACTTGGTATTAATATTTTTCCAATTATCTGGATTCACCATGTGTTCAGCATCAAATTTAATACTTAATTTTAGACCTAACGTCTCTTTAAACTTTATGCTTTTATCGCCTATAGGCAGGGAAGCATACTTTAACATAATCTCCGCATAGGCACTTTCAACTTCCTTGGTTATATCTACCTCCAGACCAGTACGAACCTCGTCCAAAGCCACCTCTGCACTATAAAAGTTCTTCTTTGCCTCTTTATCAACCCTTTTCATTTGCAGGTTAGACATAGCCATAGTCAATACCATAGTAGCCAAAATTCCCACAAATGCCATGGCAATCAGAACGATTAGTAACGTAGCTCCTCTATTTTGTTTTTTACTTAATTCAGTCTTCTTCATGCATCACTCCCCCTTTGATGAGGTAAAAGAGATAATATAGTCATCCTCCTTAAACATTGCGGTTCCTGTCTCAGGTTGATGGTACAGATCAATAGATATATTATATATTCTAGTTTTATCTTTTTCCTGGTCGATTAACACTTTTTGATCTAGCTGACTCGCATTAACTCCACTATATAGTATTCTAGATTTCCCATCAAAGTCGCTAGAGATGGTACTCCCCAGATTAGTCCGTATTTTAGTGTGATAGATATACTTATTACTGGCAGGGTCAAGGGGTGGCTGTGACTCAAAAAGAGCTACAGTGAGCCAGTACTGGTTCATCAGATTTTCATAGACTCCTTTGGCCACCAACTCATCATTTAT
>JAEYRR010000277.1 GCA_023435505.1 Bacillota bacterium
GCGGTAGGGGGAAGCATCAACTTTGCTACTGGTATTGTTTCAGTGGATAGTTCCACAGGAGTAAATGATGGCAGTGGAAGTTGGACCAGCAAGACTATTCAGCAGTTATTTGATGAAGCAAACACAACATATAGACATACAGGACTCACTCAGCATAATCTGAAATTCTTTTATTTGGAGAGAGGCGGATATTATTCCAATAATATGATTAAGTTCAATCTTCCTACCGGCTTACATATCTCTAAGAAGATTACAGGAGACCATAAGCAGGAGTTTAAGGATCAGTTATTTTCCTTCAGATAGATGGTACAGAGAGCAGCCAGTGGTTCTGAACCTAATACCTATGATCCATATACCGGAAGTCTTGCCTACTATAACAATGTGATAGGAAACGACTCTAAGGTTTCCTTCACTAATGGTGTATTCACGATGAAGGACGGGGATACAGTGGATATCTATGATATCCCGCCAAACCGCAATTACTACATTCAAGAGCTTGGCATCAGAGAAGATACCTTTTCGAATGTTCAGATTGATTCTACTACAGCAGATAAGAGTTATCCGACTCCAGCTGATGGTACCTATAGTGTGATAAGTTCTAAGGAGAGTGTATTTAACCGGTCCTCTATTAATTTTAACAATATCCTAAAGGAAGAATATCAGGATATTACTCTGCAGAAGAGATGGCTCAAATTAGATGGAAGTACAAAAACAGACAATCTTCCGACTGAGATTAAGGTAGAGCTCTATAAAAGAGACAGCCAGAGTAGTACAGATACTTTACTCCAGACCATTACGCTGAAACAGGCCAATGGCTGGAAACAGGTTCTTACTGGACTGCCAGTATCTATCGGTAATCATAGCTATACCTATTATGCCAAGGAGGTTGCCGTAAAGGGATATAGCTCTACCATTATTCAACCAGAACAGAGCAATAATTATACCGTTACTATCTATAATAAGGAATTTGAGATTAAAGTAGAGAAGCATTGGTTTACCCCAGACGGCGGGGTTAAGACAGATGGACTTCCGGGGAAGATAAACGTTACCTTGAAGAGAAGTACATTAAAGGCAGAGGTAGCACCGACAGACAGTGATATAGTCGCTCAGGTTGAACTTAATAGGAGCAATAACTGGACTTATACCTGGAAGGATATTGAAGCCTATAATAGCGAAGGAGCCTTATATTATTACTATGTGGAAGAAAGTCCATTATCGGATTATGCTGTCAGTTATGACTATAATGGAGTGTCCGCAACCAGCCAATGTAATACAATGATAATCAATAATACATGCAAGTTTATTGAAACTATAACAATTCCTGAGACCGGTGGTATGGGTACCTCTATGTTTACCATTGTAGGAAGTATTCTTATATTGTTCTGTATTTGTTATCTAGTGATTGTCATAGATAAAAGGAGGTGTATCTAAGGATTTAGAATTACACTATAAAAAGAATAAGAATAAATGCAGGGAAAGGAATAGTAAACATGAAAAAAATACTAACATTTATATTATGTGTAAGTATGATTCTGACCATGATGCTTGGAACAATGGCATTTGCAGACACAACTATTACCGCTTCGACAACAGGGAAAATTACTGTGACAAACCTGGAGGCAGGTGCAACTCTAAAGGCTTACAAGATAATTGAACCAGCATTTGATACGAATACTAATAATTTTATCGGTTATCGGTTTGTACAAAAGGTTGATACTTGGGTAGCGGCTCATCCAAGCTACAACGTCTATGCAAACACGGTAAAGAATAATATTGATAAGCTTGGAAAAGTTTGTAAGACTGATCAGGCTGCTGTGGATGCATTCTATGCAGCTTTAGCAAAAAAAATCAAATCAGATTCTAGCTGGGCTGCTGACATTGTAAAAACTAATATAACCGACAGTTCAGTAGACCTTACCGGTGTTCCGATTGGCCAGTATCTTCTGTTAGCATCCAGTAGTAGCAAAGTGTATAGTGCTTCCACTGTTTCTTTGCTTCCAACAGTAAGTAATGGTGAGTATGTAGTAAATGATGCTTATTGTCCTATGAAAAGCAGTGACATAAGCATTAAAAAGACTGTAGATAATCTCCATGCAGTAATCAGAGGCCTAGGGGATGAGGTTAACTATAAGATCGAAACACAAGTTCCTACCTATCCTGTAGATAGTATAGAGAAGACTTATATCATCAAAGATACTTTATTAAAAGGATTACTTCTTAGCACGTCTCCAATAGCAGTAAAAGGCTACGTTGATGAAAATGATGCTACGGGAACTGATTTAAGTGTTAATACTCATTACACTCAGGTTAGAGATGATCATGGTTTTACCCTTACTTTTATGTATGATACGATTAAAGATTTTACTAACATAGTAGTGACTTATAAGGCAACAGTAACAGATGAGGCAGAAGTAGGGACAGCTAGTAATGTGAATAAAGCGGAGTTAACATATAACAGTGACCCTTATGTAAGTGGAAGTTATAAAACAATAGAAGATAAGGTGATTGTATATACCTTTGGTCTTAAGGTATTTAAATTTGATGATGCCACTAAAGATTTAGTAAATAAGACTCCACTTCCTGGCGCTGTCTTTAAGCTACAGAAAAAAGATACCACTGGAGTATATCAGGATTGCACGAACAGAAGTCCATATACTACGGATTCTGATGGTAGATTCACAATCAATCAATTAGGCGAAGGTGATTATCAGTTAGTGGAGATCAGTGCGCCTGTTGGATACATTCTTCGTGAGGATCCTATAACATTTGCAATAAGGGCAGCTAAAGATCCTACTACTGGAGCCTATACAGGAAAACTGACTGAGTTAAATCCAGCAGGTAAGGAATCGGCTTATTTAGAGCGATCTGTTTCCAATGTTAAAACCGTAATGCCTTCCACAGGTGGTAGCGGTACGTTAATCTTTACC
>JAEYRR010000147.1 GCA_023435505.1 Bacillota bacterium
TCATCATCAAAACCATCCATATCAAATGCCTGACTTAGATAGGTGATTTTCTGATTGTTCTTCGCTAATAGGGCTTGCACCTCATACTCATTACCAAGTCCCCAGTTACCTACCTTACCATCCTGCGCCGCTTTTACAACAATCTCTGCACTTGTCATTCCTGTAGTCGGACTAGCTTTTTCCGTTTCTGCAGGGGCAGATTCCGTTGCCGTTGTAGAGCTGGCAGAAGGTTTAGCACTGGTTATTGATTCCTTCCCTGATGAGCCACAGCCTGTAATACATGTAAGCCCAAAAACCACCAAACTTAATAATGCCACTATTTTTCTTATTTCTTTTCTCATATTTATTCCTCCTTAAAATAATTTTCTATATTCAATTAAGTATTTGCTTACGCATGTTTCCTTAATAGAACACTCTGAACTAACATTAAAATTGCATACATGATAATACCGATCAGGCAAGCTACCACGATATAAGCCCATGCTGTAGAATACTGAGCCAGCACAATATTTTCCCTTATCTGTCTTCCTACTCCCACTATATACTCCGCAAAGTATTCACTGACGAGTGCACTGATTACACTGGAAGGTACAGCAACCTTAAGTGCCGTAAAAATATAGGGTACACTATTCGGAATCTGTAATTTATATAGGGTCTTCCACCTTCCCGCTGCCAGGGAACACATCAAATCTTGCGCATAGGGCTTTAGTGTAGTCAATCCACGGAAGGCATTGATACTCATATTTGCCATACAGACAATCATGACAACCAGTATTTTTGCTACCATACTACGTAAATTGGCATCGTTGCTGATATCCTTGGTCCAATTGGTCATCACCGGAGCAAGTGCTACAATAGGAATGGCATTAAAGGCAGCAACTATTGTCACTCCACTACTTCCCCACTTAGGAAAAAGAGCTGCTACAACTGCCAGCAGATATCCTACTAAAGAACCAGCTGCTAACCCTACAATCGAAACGATTACCGTTGCCTTAACATTCACCAGAATATCACTATAGTTATCACCAATAATTCGCACGATTCTTCCCGGCAAAGGAAGGGTAAAGGTATCTGTGCGCAATAGTTTATGTAAGAGTCCTGTCTGCCAAGCAATCAGGATGATTACCCCAAATATCAGCGGCAATGCAACACTTTCAATGGCAAGAACCTTCTTGTTTTCCTGCATTCTACGCCATAATCTTTTCTTTCTCTTTATTTTCTGAGTCATGATTTGCACCTCCTCTTTCTATCCTGAGGTGTACAAAGCTTTTCTATAACACCCATAAGTCTTGAACTAAGTATGCCAACTAGTGCACTAAAAAATATAATAATCCAGAATACATAGATGGACATGGCATGCTTCTGTGACTGGGATAACATACAACCTAATCCTCCGTCACCCTGCAAGGTATCTACAAGAATTGAAGCTGTGATTGCCATCGGCGCCGAAATCTTAAGTCCTGTAAAGAAATACGGAATCGAATACGGTATCAACACTTTTCGATATATCATGCTTTTATTTGCTGCATAGGAATACATCAATTCATATTTTTCTCTCTCCACGGCATTAAAGCCAGCTAACGTATTGGTTGCTACTGGGTAGAAGGTAAGGATTGCAGCAATGATGATTCTACTAGCATTAATATCACCGGTAATCGCCAGAATAATGGGCGCCATACCCAAAATCGGAACCATCTGGATGAGCATCAGATAAGGGAATATAACCTTTTCAGTCACCTTAGAGATTTTTAGAATCAGCGCGACACCAAAGCCCAACACGATTCCTAATATAAACCCATACAGTGCTCGGAGAAGGGTTTTTCCTGCACTGGTTAATACCACCATCAAAGCAGTCTGTCCATTGGCTACCGGTTTGTCACTAAAAATCATTCCTATGATTTGATACAGATGAGGCAACACATTTTCCGGTGTTCTTTTGCTTTCCTCTATGGCTGTGGCACCGATTTCCCATATTATTATTAAGCCAAGAATCCAAACAAGCATGGTTACCCATGCGGGAATTTTTCTTTTCCTCATAAGCACCCTCCTTCGAAGCTATCACGGACTTTTTTTACCAACTGCGTAAATTCCATTGTTTCTTTTACCTCTATAGTCCTTGGTCTCGGTAAGTTGATATCTACGATGGCGGATAGTCTACCTGGATGAGGGGAAAGCACACAGACCCGATCAGACAAAAACACCGCCTCTGATATGTTATGAGTAACAAATAGTATCGTCTTATTTGTCTGCCTCCAGATTTTAAGTAAATCTTCATGGAGCTTTTCTTTTGTAAACTCATCTAAGGCAGAAAATGGTTCATCCATGAGTAAAATCTCAGGACGGATTGACAATGCTCTTGCAATATTTACTCTCTGCTGCATACCTCCACTTAACTGCTTTGGATAATGCTTTGCGAAATTGCTTAATCCCACCATCTCTAGCATCTCTTCTGCACGTTGACGTCTTTCTGCTTTTGGAAAATGAAGGGTCTCCAGTGGAAGTTCAATATTCTGTTGCACTGTTCTCCAGTCAAAGAGTACTGCACTCTGAAAAACAATTCCAAACTTACGTTGAAGTCTGATTTCCTTTGGTGTCATTCCCCCAATTCTGACTTCGCCGTCTGTAGGTTCCAGAAGATCGGCTACAATGCGAAGTAAAGTGGTCTTTCCACAACCAGATGGACCAAGCAGCGAAATAAATTCTCCTTTAAAAATATCCAAGTTGACATTAGAGAGGGCTGTTATATCATTCCCACTGTTATCCTTAAATGTCATTGATACCTCTTTCATCTTAATCTCGATATCTGATTTATTCTTTTTGCTTTTTTCAATCACTTCACTCATACTGAACCTCCTATGCAATGAATATAAAAAAACAGACAACGGATGATGATTCATAGCTCCGTTGCCTGTTTCTCATAATTATGTTGCTAAGTATATCTATTCCCTTAATTCTTTTCAACGCACCACAGCACAAAGTTTTTTGTGCTGTAGCACATTCTTTGATTAGTCCAAAAGACCATAGACTTTTTTATAAATTCTGATGCAGTCTTCCTTCGTCACAGTCTTTCTTGTATTGGCGGGACTTCCAGATGCAATTGCATCCTCTGCCATCTTTTCTATTACTTTGTAATACTCATTCTTATATATTTTATAATTCTGTAGGGATGGTACGTGACACTTCTCACACAGTTTCTTAACCTGAACCAAAAACTTCTCTGCCGCCTCCTGCTCTGTATCTTGCTCAGAGGTTGCTCCAATGGCTCGGCCAAGGGTTGCGAACCTTTCTAAGGCACCATCTAAAGCAAACTCCATACAGTCCTTTAACAGAATCGCATTGGACATTCCATGTGGTACATGAAATAAAGCGCCTATAGGACGGCTCATTCCGTGTACAATGGTAACACTGGAATTATTGATACAGATTCCGGCTTCCAGAGCAGCCAAAGCCATCTGCTCTCTTGCTAATGCATCATAACCATTGTGATACACCAAAGGAAGGTACTTCATGATTCTCTTTACCGCTGAGACCGCCAGAGTATCCGTTAAGTCAAATGCTTTTTTTGATGTATATGCTTCTACGGCATGGGTCAATGCGTCAAGTCCTGTTGAAATTGTGACTGATTTTGGCATATCCATGGAAAAATCATAATCCACAACTGCAATAGTTGGTATTAGACAATCTCCCTTTAAAAGCATCTTGATTCCCTGTTTACTATCTGTAATAATAGAAAACTTGGTAGCCTCTGAACCAGTTCCGGCCGTTGTAGGAATCGCCACGATAGGAGGCAAATTCCCCTTCATCTCTCTTCCCATATAGTCGGCAAGTTCTCCTTGAAACACCGACATAGCTGCAATTGCTTTTGCAGCATCTAGGGGACTTCCACCACCGATTCCAATCACAAATTGGCAACGATCCTTCTCATAAATTCCAAGGCCTTCTTCAATCATAGTATCCGTTGGTTCCCCTGTAATCCCATCAAAAACGGAATACTCTACTTCTTCTCTAACTAGATACTCCACTAGCTTTTCATACATCGGAGACTTACCTACACGCTTTCCTGTGACAATAAGAGCTTTCTTCCCACAGGTTGCTATTGTAGAGGCCGCTTCTTCCAGAGCATTTTTTCCTACAAAAATGTACTTTGGTATCGTATAATACGCCATCCTATTCTCCCCCTTCTGCTCTCTATATAGTTTCTCTACCATGTTGTTGATCGACTATGGATAATACCTCATCTAACTTTTCCATCTCCTCTAGTAATTGTTGTATCGTAATAATTAGAGGTGGACATACAAAGATCATGTTTTCATGGGAGTAGGTCATGAATCTACGCTTTTTTAGTAGGCCAATAATCCCATCCATAATTCCTTCCTTATCCTGGCCGTAAGGAACCAACGCTTCTTTGGTTTTTTTGTCCTTAACCAGTTCCACGCAAGAAAACAATCCAATATATCTGACATCTCCTACACAGGAATGTTTCTCCTTTAACTCCTCCAGTTTATCTGCTAACACCTTCCCTACCTTATTTACATTCTCAAGAATGTTTGCTTTACTATAGTAATTGACACATGCTACTCCTGCAGCACAGGCTAGAGGATGCCCACTATAGGTTAGACCACAAGAAAGAAAATTATTGTCAAAATAAGCTGCTATATCCTTAGTTACTGCAACTCCTCCAAGCTGGACATAACCACAGGTGACGCCCTTTGCAAAAGTCACCATATCTGGTACTACATCAAAATTCTCAAAAGCAAACATCTTTCCAGTTCTGCCCCATCCACTCATTACTTCGTCGCAAATCATGACAATTCCAAATTCATCACAGATTTCTCGTACCCCAGGTAAATATCCCTTAGGTGGAAGAATGATGCCGTTTGATCCAGTAACTGTTTCCAGGACAATTGCTGCTACGCTATCGGACCCTTCATAAAGTATCTGCTCTTTTAATTTCAAGAGGTAATATCTTGTGGCCTCTTCTTCTGAATCAAAGGTAATTGGTTCACGGTATATGTACGGATCAAAGAACTTAACAAACCCTGGAATCCCTGGTTCTAGGGGATATCTTCTAGGCTCACCGGTCAGATTACCAGCACCAAAAGAGGATCCATGATAGCTTCTATACCTGCTGAATACTTTTTTTCTGCCGGTTACCATACGTGCCATCTTTATTGCATTTTCGTTAGCATCCGCCCCTGCATTAGTAAAGAATATCTTTCCAAAGGTATCTGGAAGTAAATGAATGATCATCTCTGCCAGCACTGATCTGGATTCAACTGCATAGGAGGGACTCATATAACAAAAAATATCCACCTGTTCCTTTATGGCTTCCGCAATGTCTGTATTACCAAATCCCAGATTTAAATTAACCAATTGGGATGACATATCAGCATAACGATTATCTTCATAATCATAAAGATATATTCCTTCAGCCCTCTTTACTGAAATAGGATTCAGGTTTCCTTGTTTGCTCCACGACTGAAGCACATAATTCTTTTGATTATTTTTAACTTGCTCATCATTCATAACATTACCTCTCTTCTATCTTCGTATTTTCAAGTATTCTACGTTGGCTTAAAACCATTCTCTTATAGCCAATTATAATGAATAATCCTATGGCATCAATAAATCTCAGCCTAAAAAAGACTGTGCCACAGCACAAAAGTAACTATATTAGATATCGCTTTTCTATCTTGACAAATCCCTTAAATGTTCTATAATAACAACAACGGCGAGGATGCATTAAGCATCCTCGCCATTTTTTATGAAGGTGGTGTAAGTATGTCTGTTGAGTTAAAAAGACTAATCGAGAAAGTTTCCCATATGGATATTACTTTAATTGCAGGGAAAAATGGTATGTCCAATCTTGTTAGTTGGGTTCATATGGTAGAAACCAAGGAAGCCTCTACTTTCTTAGAAGGAGGCGAAATCGCCTTTTCTACAGGCATTGGTCTTAATCACAGTCTGACGGTATTAGATCTTGTACATAATATCTGGAAACACAAAGCATCTGGAATTGTCCTAAATATAGGTCCTTTTTTGGAAACCGTTCCACCGGAAGTAATCGAATTTGGTGATAAATATGATTTTCCTATATTTCTAGTGCCCTGGAAGATCCATATTGCTGAAATCATGCGAATTTTCTCTTATACGATAACAAAAGCAGAGCAAGCGAATCTCACCATAGCCTCAGCCTTTAAAAATGCTATCTTCTTTCCTAATCAAGAGGAACTTTTTTTAGTGCCACTTTCACAAAATGGATTTCAACTTAATTGGAGTTACCATGTCTGTGTTATCCATGTAAGCC
>JAEYRR010000360.1 GCA_023435505.1 Bacillota bacterium
ATTTCCATCAGCTATACCGAATTCGTTTTCCGTACTACTTCTTCCTGCCATCTCTGAGGCACAGGCAAAAAAGAATATCGAAATGATTGGAAGAACAACCGCAATTTCCATTAAATACTGTTTGCTTATAGGTGTATTAAGCACAGGCTTCTTTTTAACTTTTGGCAAATCACTTGGTATGGTGGTCTATCACAATGCATTGGCTGGGGAATTTATCGTAAACCTTGCATGGCTTTGCCCTTTTTTATACCTTACTACTACCTTAAGTAGTATTATAAATGGACTAGGAAAGGCCCAGATTACTTTTTTTAACTCTGTTATTGGCGTTGTAATTCGAATCCTAGTTGTCATCTTTATTATCCCAAGATACGGAATCTATGGTTACCTAACAGGTAATCTGTTCAGCCAACTTTGTATTACAATATTAGATTACAGCGCTATCTCGAGACACATTCAATTTACGACACACTTTGGTGATTGGCTTATAAAACCGGGTATTATAGTAGCTATGTTGGGCTTCCTTGCATTCCTATCCTATGACCGCCTTGTATCCACAGGCTTAATGCATCCCGCTCTCTCACTTTTACTATGTGCTATCGGATTTTGCGGGTTATATCTACTGATATTAAAATTGTCAGGAATATTCTCTACCAAAGAACTCAAAGCGTAAGAAATGCCAAAAGGGCTATCGCACCGGTAATCGATACGATAGCCCTTTTTTCATTTTCTACTTTTCCTCTTCGTTTAAATCACAATATAACATATAACTGTTTTTTCCGTCAGACTTCACTTCGTATAATGCTTGGTCTGCATGTTCCACCAATTCATCATAGGTACACCCATCCATTGGATATATGGCGATTCCTATACTACAAGAAACCTGAATTGTCTCATCGTTATATATAAATTTTCGATTAAATATTTTACATATAGACTCCGCTTTATTTACAATTTGATCTCTTCCAGATACATTTTTCATTAATGCAACAAATTCATCTCCACCAATACGACCAACAATGTCTTCTTCCCGGAAATTCTTCACCATATTGGTAACTATTGTCGTCAATACATAGTCTCCCTTAAGATGACCATAGGTATCATTTACATGCTTAAAATCATCAATATCAATTACAAATAAAGCATGTCGCTCATACTTCTTACCTTTTTGAATGGTCTCATTAATCTTATCACATACAGTTTTCTTGTTGTAAACATTGGTCATCAAATCTCTTTGTGCTTTAAAGCGTAACCGCTCCAATTCAATCTTTTGAGCGTCTATATTAATAATCCGACCTAAAACCTTATTTGGCAAACACATATTTTCGCAAAAACTGCTACCATTAACGTGGCACCATTCATAGCTCCCTTGCTTATTTGCTAAGCGAAACTCATATGTAAATTTACTTTTCCCTATATGTAAAGACTGACAAAATTCTTGAAAGACAGACTGATCTTCCTCATGGACATATGGCAATTCCACTAAGGCTTCGGTATAGTTATAGATAATAGGATTCCTTCCAAAAAGAGTCTTGTAACGCTCCGAGTGGCTCATGACATCTGTCTGAATATCATACTCAAAAACAACATCTTCTGTTAATTCTATAATTTGCTTATACTTTTTCTCCCTAGTAACATAATTCTGACACTCATGTTTCTGAGCTCTAACCTTGGCCACAAGAGAGGATATGACAACTATAAGGGCACTGATAATCAGTACAGTCAAAACTAAAGCGACTTTACTGCCCATCAAAGATACATATGTGTTCATTCCAATAAACGGATATAACATTTATCCCCCAACCCCTCAGTTACAAAATTTCACTAATTAATATCTATGTTATCGTCATATACCAAATAATTCAGTAGATTGCTTCATAAAAAAGAGTATTTATTAAGACCTACTTAATATGTAACCATTGAAATAAATTAGTCATTATCGGTGAAAATAGTAAGGCTGGCAGATAGTTAGCCACCTTTAACCTGGTAGCACCCACTAAGTTAAGCCCTAATCCAATGATCAACAAAGAGCCTACACAAGTCATATCGCAAACTGCACTGTCTGTTAGGATCGGTCCTAACACCCCTGCAAAGAGTGCAATACCGCCCTGGAATACGAAGACAAAAACCGCCGAAAACAATACCCCTATTCCAAGACTAGCTGATAACATGATCGAAGAAATAAAATCTAAGACAGATTTGGTAAATAGCATCTCGTTATCCCCAAACAATCCGGCATTAAGAGAACCTACTAACGTCATTGCCCCAACACAAAACAACAGACTTGCTGTGACAAAACCTTCGGCAATAGTACCCTTCTTATCCAGACAATCCCCTTTATCTGAACTTATTCTTTTCTCAACCAATTCTGATAGACCAGTTAATCTTTTATCAATATCAATTCCTGTCCCCAATATTGCTCCTAATACGATTGATACAATAATTACCATTGTATGATTACCTTTTAGAGAGCCGGAAACACCGATATATATCGTACAGATGCCGATTCCCAACATAACTGCTTCTGAAATTTTTTTAGAAAACCCTTTCTTACACACTAAACCAATACAACTTCCCACCAGTACAGCCACAGTATTAGCCATAACTCCAAGCATTCTGTCTCCTCCTTTGTTGCCGAATATGATAGTAATATAACAAACATTATACCACGTAACCCATATTATCTCAATATTAGATAAATTTAGTATTTATAACAAAGAGGAGAGGCGATTATTTGCCTCTCCTCTTTACTTAAAACTCTGAGTTATAAATTATTTGTCTCTTCCTCACAGCTGGTACACTCAGTATCTTCTATAAAATCCGATGCAGTGTCTCCTGCCAGTTCAAAATTGGTAGTCGACATTCCTATCGTTGCAGTTGCTGAATACGATAATGGTATTCTGACACGCATAGTCTGCCTGACATAAAACTTGCATTTTTGTGAGGTTCCTGTACATGGTATTGAATTGATTACAGGCATACCTAAACTATGTGTCGTTACACATCCATGTCTGACAATTGGATTCACTTCAACAGGTGTACAAACCTCAATTCTTTTATATACAATAGTATCCTGACTCGGTATATCATCGTGGACCGGTCCACCTATTTTCAAACTACTTAGCACTTGATTCCCACCTTTAACTAGTAAATCAATTGGACCAACTGATACTGCTTTAGCCAACTCAAAGGCAAAAGTAAAAATTGTTGATTTTATTTTTGATAAGGAGCTTGGTAAAAAGACCTTTAATCCATAACCACCATCTTCAGACTGACCATCTGCAATACTCAGCTCTCCATTATGATAGATATTCCCATTCAACGTCATAACAGGATTTATAATGTCCTCTAAGGTTATGGATGGGCTAATAGAAAGAATGAAATAACTTAAATCTTTCTGACTTGAAATATCCTTTCCCTTAGCCATCACATTATACACAAACTTTTGTTTTTTTCCTTCTGGCGGATCTAACACAGACTTTTCGGTATCTAACTCAAACTCAAATGGTAAAGCAGAACCTTCTACTAAAGAATAGTCTGCACGATAATTGAACAATTGTAACCCACTCATTCTATTCATTCCTTAACTATACAATATTATTGGGAAAATGATTAGGACATTCTATCTCAACATCAATATCAAATGGTATTTCAACGCAGAGCAACTGATGCATTACATACTTACCATCTTTTCTGCGACATACTCGTCTTTTCCCAGGATATGTTTTTACTTCTCCTACTTCTATCTTAGGATTTATCTCGAATCCATAAGCAAAATCCAATGGAATAGATAAAGTCATATTACAATCCGTATCTCTATCCCGGTGATTACTTTTTTGCACACTCACCTTCATCATCCCATTTCTCTTTGGATATTATATAATATGACACAAATCTATTAATTGTGCGTTATTTAGTCCAACAAATATCAGATTGCCGCAAAAGCATCAAGACAATTGAAAATTAATAGTTCCCTCTTTCTTTTCATCCTCATACTCCCTCATAATCTGTTCAGCTAACTCCCTACGGTTTGTTTTAAAATGATAATACTTTCTCTCCTTAATCACTGAGATTTTAACTGGATATTCATATGGCTGAAGTCTTTCCAAAACACTCTTTTTCACTTCCTCTAAGGTTGCTCCCTCCTCTAGAATTAAGTATAAATAAGGTTCTGAATACCCCTCGTGATCTCTGTCCTTAACTAAAACAAAGAACCCATCCTCTACTCCTGGTACGCCTACGATACAATTCTCCATAATGATTGGGAAAAGGCAGCCTCCACCAAAGCGTTGATGTAGTCCACGGCTTAATATAAATACTTCGCCAAGTTCTGACATATACCCGTAATCCCCTGTATGTAACCAGGTTCTCCCATCTGGATGCATCTGTAGTACATCTAAAGTACTCTCTTGATTATCATAGCCAATCATATTCCCAGCACCGATGGTGCAAATCTCACCAATCTCTCTATATCCTAGCTCTCTATGCCCACCATCTTCAAAAATACCTACAGTAACTCCTAAAATCGGTACACCACATGAACCACTATTATTCTGTGTTCCCGAAAATGGAATTACAGTACCTGTAATAACAGAACCCGCTTCACTCATAGCATATTCCACCGTATAGATTGCTGGACTTTTATGTTTCTTAAGGAACTTTTGTATTCTATCAAGTTGCTTGTTATTGATTGGATCACCTCCTCCACCTATCTGATAGAGAAATTGCAAGGAGTAATCCTCTGGCATACGTTTGCTATTTATTAAAACCTTAGTTAACTGTGGAATAGCATTCCATCCATTAGGTTTATAACGCATAACCTCAAGATCTACATCCTCAATGTCGCAAAATGGATCCAAAATAAGTAAGGAGTTAGTAGCCAGTCGATACAACAGCATAGGTCCCACAACAGCAATGAAAGCTGGTGGTAAAATAGCTAAGAGACTAGAGAACTCAAAATTAAGTCGTGGAGTTAATACAGTCATTGGCTCAATCGCTCCTACCACTGTCTTGGCAGAATGAATTACCTGTTTGGAAGGTCCTGTTGACCCACATGTATAAGTCTTATATAATGGCCGACTGAAATCTGCCGGATAGTGATATTCTCCTAGGTAATTCTCTCCCTGACGCATGAATTCTTCCCAAGATACATTACCTGCATTACAAGCTAAATCTAATGGGTAGCGATACTCGATATTATCTTTAATATGAAAAGGAATCTGTGATTGGTCCGCATAGGTATAAGGAGATACCAATATAATATGTTTTAATGTTTTACTGCTATAGTAGAAATCAGCCTCTTCCTGTGAGAGATAATCATGAGTGAATACTATCTTTGCCTGCTCCTTAAAAATTGCCTCAAAACATTCCTTTATATCACCATCACGACAAAGAATCTGAGCACCAATCTGCTCTGTTGCTAATAACAAAATAATGAAGGTCGGTGTGGACTGTAAAAAAGATACTACACAATCTCCTTCTTTAACTCCAATTGCTTTTAAAGACTTCGCTGCTTTGTCTACCTGATCAAAGATATTATTCAGGTTCATTCTACAGCCATAGTAA
This sequence comes from Bacillota bacterium, assembly GCA_023435505.1. Classification (GTDB taxonomy): domain Bacteria; phylum Bacillota; class Clostridia; order Lachnospirales; family Lachnospiraceae; genus KM106-2. The sequence continues at coordinate 5,563 of JAEYRR010000360.1, forward strand.
TCTAGTATGTCTTGATTGTGATCATAATTACTCTGTTTCAAATAATCCGCTATAGAAGCGTATGAAATCTTCATATTGTGCTTCACCTTTGGATATAAGGCTAACCATGGCTTGTCTACTGATGGTTTACCAGTAAGATTAGTCTCATTCATAAACTATTCCTCCTAAGATAATTGTCTGATAGATTGTAAATAATCACTATGCTTGATAAGCGTACTAGACTATCTATCTCTTTTCAATCATATTCACTCGTCATGTTTTCATCTTTTCTTGTAGGGTATACTATCATTTTTTTTGGTTTCTATATATTCTACATTTTTTGATGAGTAGAAATATCGTTTATAGGAGGATGCTGTAAATGAAAGAATTCATAAAAAAATCTCCCAGACAATATGTCTGAGAGAACTATTCTTACACAATAATTAATTACAAGGTACTAAAATAAGGTTGCTTTCCTCATTATAAGTGGTTAATTCTTTCCTTTACAGTATTCATCAATGCTACCAGCGACTATCTTTGCAGCCACCACTGCATCAATTACTGTCTTAGCCCCACTAACCACATCTCCGCAGGCAAAGACTCCTTCTTTTGTAGTATATCCCAAGGAATCTGTCACCACCAGTCCATATCGCGTCTTAAGCTCAGGGCTAGTCGCTACAATATTGCTTTGAGGGGATTGGCTGACTGCTATGATGACATTGTCACAGGAAATGAATTCTTCCGATTCCGGTACATTCTCCAATATTACTGTGCCATCTTCTCTTTTACTCTTTCTAGTAGACACAAAGGTAATCCCACTATCCTCTATACATACTGGGCTCTTATATAGTATAAATTCGACACCTTCCTCCTTTGCCTCTTTAATTTCAGCTTTGGTGGCTGTCATATCTTCTAGTCCTCTTCTGTAATAGATCTCTACCTGGCCAGACCCATAAAATCTTGCACTTCTGGCGGCATCCATGGCTACATTCCCTGCACCGATAATCACCACATGATTTCCCAACTCATATGCCTTAGGATTCTTCAGATAATCAATGGCATACAGGCAGTGCCCCAGAGTCTCACCTTTTATGTTCAGAGTTTTCGGGTTCCACACCCCTGTTCCAATAAAGATAGCAGAATAACCATCAAAAAGTAGCTTGTCCAGTGTAATCACTGGTCCCACAAGGGTATTTGGTTTTATCTTTACCCCCAATTCTCTAAGTCTATCCTCTAAATTCTCTACTATGTTTCTAGGAAGTCTAAACTCTGGAATTCCATAAGTTAACACTCCACCTATCTTATCTCTAAGTTCAAAGATTGTAATATCATAACCTTTTTCTGCCAGCAACATAGCCGCAGTAATGCCTGCAGGACCTGATCCTATAATGGCAATTTTTTTATGATTCTTAAGTACATTAACCTTCATCGGTTTTTTTAAATAGTTTTCCGATAAGAAACGCTCAATTTTGCAAAAGTTCACCGGTTCGCCCTTAATCCCACGTATACAGTTGCCTAGACATTGATCTTCATGAGGGCATACGATGGCTGTAACTGCTGATAAAGGATTATTTTCAAACAGAAGGGCACTAGCTTTGTCATAATCACCTTCCTGAAACAATCGGATGATTTCCGGAACGGGTGTATCGATGGGACAATGGCTCTGACATTTTGGATTCTTACATTGTAGACAACGGGAGGCTTCATTCTGTAAATATTTCATGTTACTATATCCTGCTTTCTATAAATATCATGAGCTACTATAACTCTATTTTGTGTCAATTATGAGACACCTATTCTTCCTATTAACAAACAAAAAAGCTCTGTGAGGCAACAGACTAATCTGCACTCACAGAGCTTTTTACCTATTACTTATTATTTAAATGGATTTTCAGTCTTATAAAGCATTGACTTTGGTTGATTGAAACCAATATCTTCTGCATTAAGATACTTGAACACTTCATAGATTGCTTTTCCGTAGTGACCAAATGCAACGGCACCATGGTGAGGGAAATTATTCTGGATCAATACATGACGATAGAATCTTCCCATCTCAGGAATTGCAAATACACCGATAGCACCAAAGGACTTCGAAGCAACTGGAAGAACTTCTCCTTCTGCCACATATGCTTTTAAGTGATTGTCAGAAGTGCTCTGTAAACGGAAGAACGTAATATCTCCAGGTTTGATATCACCCTCTAAAGTTCCCTGAGTAACTTCTATAGGAAGTGCTCTAGCCATAATCTTCTGGTATTTCATCTCACAAGCAGATAACAGGTTGGAGCAGGTGTTACCACAATGGAAGCCCATGAACGTATCTGTATGAGTGTAATCGTAGTTGTCTTTGATTGCTTCTTCATACATGTCAGCTGGTACAGAGTTGTTGATATCAAGTAAAGTAACAGCACTTTCGCTGACACAGGTACCAATGAATTCACTTAATGCACCGTAAATATCAACTTCACAAGATACTGGGATACCACGGCCGGTCAGACGACTATTTACATAGCATGGTACAAATCCAAACTGAGTCTGGAAAGCTGGCCAGCATTTGCCTGCGATTGCGACATATTTACGATATCCCCTGTGTTCTTCAATCCAGTCTGTCAAGGTCAATTCATACTGAGCTAATTTAGGAAGAATGCCGGCTTTCTTATTGCCCTCTCCAAGTTCTTTCTCCATATCCTTAACAACGTCAGGAATACGAGGATCATTCGCATGCTTGTTAAATGCTTCAAATAAATCAAGTTCAGAATTTTCTTCAATCTCAACACCTAAGTTATATAATTGCTGAATTGGAGCATTACATGCCAAGAAATTCATTGGTCTTGGACCAAAGCTGATGATTTTTAAGTTAGCAAGTGCATCTACAGTACGTGCAATTGGTAAGAATTCATTAATCATCTTTGCACATTCCTCAGCAGTTCCAACAGGATACTCTGGGATATAAACCTTCACGTTACGAAGCTTTAAGTTGTAGCTTGCGTTTAACATACCACAGTAAGCATCTCCACGACCATCCATCAGATCAGCCTGGCTCTCTTCTGCTGCTGCAACAAACATCTTAGGTCCGTCAAAATGTTTTGCAAGTAAGGTTTCAGAGATCTCTGGACCAAAGTTACCAAGATAAACACAGAGTGCATTACATCCCTCTTTTTTAATATCCTCTAATGCCTGTACCATGTGGATCTCACTCTCTACGATACAGATTGGGCATTCATAGATATCACTAGGATCGTATGCTTTCTTATAAGCTTCTACTAAAGCCTTTCTACGATTCTCTGCTAAGGATGCTGGGAAACAGTCACGGCTAACAGCCACAATACCAACTTTTACTTTTGGAATGTTATTCATTGTATTATCCTCCTATTTTACACTAATATTTTCGCCTACTAAACCTACAAACGCTGTATCCTCAAGACCTGCCTCTTTATGGGCAATCAGCCATTTGTTCTTTGCTGTAATCAGTTTATCTTCGCCTTTACTGTGTTTATCATCCAAAGGAAGGTTGGTATCCTTAGGAAGTACTACTACACAACGAAAGCCATTTTCATTTGCATTACATGGTGCATAGTGAAGTGTTGTCGCATAGAGCTCTACTCCACATCCTTTTGGTAGAAGAAAAGCTTCTACCTTAGCTGTGTCATATGTAAAATCTTCTGTAATATCCTGTTGACACCCAAGTAACAGGATTAGATCCTCTGCTGCCACGTTAATCTCAGAAGAGCGATGATATTCCAATGCATTAAGCTTGTAGTTATTACCGTTACAATAACCTACCTGAATTGGAAGTTCTCCATAACAGATGTTCTGAAACTCTTTAAATACTGGTAAAGCTTCCAGTTCTTTTACAGATGGAAGATATACAACCTCTTTGTCACAAGGGGTATTCTGCATCGTTTCTACCAGCTCTGTAAAATCAATTCCACCTACAACCCTTCCATATTTATGAAAGGCTTTGTCTGTCACTTGATAAATCTTCATCTTGTTCCTCCCGTATCGTCATTACAAACAAATGTGCACGTGCACATCTATTAATAGCATACCACATCCTTAGAAATTTTCAATAGATATTTTATAATATTAATATTACTTTTGTATGTTTTATGGAAATTGACTTTTAAACACAGCTATGTTACTATATATTAAATCTTGTGCCTGTGCACAACATAATAAGAAACATTATTCTTAAGATAGATAAAGGGGATATTATGGTTACCATTAAAGAAATTGCGGATCTTGCTGGGGTATCTAGAGGAACTGTTGACCGAGTAATCAATCGCCGTGGCAACGTAAATCCAGAAACTGAGAAAAAGATACTAAACATTTTAGAGCTTATGAATTATAAGCCAAATCGAGCTGGTCTTGCCCTGGCAGCCGCTAAGAGAAATTATACCATCGGTATAGTTTTATTTAGTCAATCTAACCTATTCTTTGATGATATTGTAGCTGGTATTCATAAGGAATTAGAGGAGCTAAAACCTTACGGAGTTAACGTCATCGTTAAGCGAACTGGCTTTAATGCCAAAGAACAGGTGGATGCCATAAGAGAATTAGAACAGGAAAACATTGCGGGGCTTATCTTAGCTCCTTTTGAAGACCCTATGATTCATACATTAATTGAAGAACTAGAAGTTAAGAATATTCCCGTTGTAACAGTAAATACAGATATTGAAAATGAGAAACGTCTCGCTTACGTAGGCAGTAATTACTACGAAGGGGGACGGACTGCTGCAGGACTAATGAACCTTATCACCCAGGGAGAGGTGCGTCTTGGTATAGTAACTGGTTCTTCTTTAGTACTTTGCCATAAAGAACGTATTCGAGGCTTTATAGATACGATTCTTCACTCTTATCCTAGAATTCATCATATTGAAACCGTAGAAAATAATGATGATGAAATTGAGAGCTATAAAATCACCAGTGATTTACTAACTAGACGTCCGGATATCAATGCTCTGTTTTTTGCTGGCGCTGGGGTGTACGGTGGATGTAAAGCAGTCTTAGAACAAAAAAAAGGTATCAAAATTATTACTTTTGATACCCTTTCCACTACGATTGAAATGTTAAATCAAAATGTGATCTCTGCTACCATTAGCCAGCAGCCATTTAAGCAAGGCTATGATGCCCTAGAATTACT
>JAEYRR010000097.1 GCA_023435505.1 Bacillota bacterium
ATATAAGACTCTAACCTCATCTCCCACTTCTTTCTGTATCCCCTCCAGAATAGTAGTATAACGAGAGGCAGTACCATAATAATTACCCTTTAAGGCAAGCCTGCTATTAGCATTAGGTCCAATGACACCGATCGTTTTAAGATTCTTTTTATTAAGGGGAAGTACTCCATCGTTCTTTAACAGAACCACACCCTCTTCACAAGCCTTGATGGAAGTCTCAATATGCTCCTTGCACTCTACTACTTCGTAAGGAATCTCATCGTATTCGGTCTTTGTAAATAATCCTAGTTTAATTCTAGTAGTGAATAAACGAATGGCAGCCTCTCTAATCTGCTCCTTAGTCACTAACCCTTCCTGATGTGCATGAAGCATATGTAAATATACAACCCCACAGTTTAAGTCACAGCCATTCTCCATAGCTAGGGCTGCTGACTCTAAGGCTGTATTGGTAACATGGTGTCCGGTATGAAAATCTCTGATTGCCCAGCAATCTGATACAACATGACCTTCAAATTTCCACTTACCACGTAAAATATCCTTTAATAGAGTTTTACTTCCACAGCAAGGTTCTCCATTGGTTCTGTTATAAGCACCCATCACCGACTCTACATTGGCTTCAGTCACACATTTTTCAAAGGCCGGTAAATAGGTCTCCCAAAGATCCTTTTGACTGACACTTGCATCAAACTCATGTCGTAGTTCCTCAGGCCCGCTATGTACGGCAAAATGCTTCGCACAGGCCGCTGCACGCATGTATTCTCCGTCTCCTTGAAGTCCTTCTATAAAAGAACAGCCTAATTCACCAGATAAAAATGGATCTTCTCCATAGGTTTCATGGCCACGTCCCCATCTTGGGTCCCTGAAAATATTAATATTAGGAGACCAGAAGGTAAGTCCTTTATATATATCCCTATCGTCTTCCTTGGAATATGTATTGTACTTTGCTCTACCTTCAAAAGAAATAGTCTCAGCAATCTTATAAAGCAAATCCTTGTCAAAAGTTGCTGCTAATCCAATGGCTTGAGGAAAGCTGGTAGCGGTACCTGCACGTGCCACTCCATGTAAAGCTTCATTCCACCAATTATATCTTGGAATATTCAATCTTTCGATGGCTGGAGAATTATAGGTTAACTGACTAGCCTGTTCTTCCACTGTCATCTGATCTACTAAGGCTACTGCTTGTTGTCGATAAAAACTATTTTCTTTCATGTATTACCTCCTTTTGTTGTTTAAAGCCTTCTCTCTATTTTACCTTGAATATGCTGTCACTACAACACTTTTTAATAGGGATGTACCTATGTGCAACTAAACAAAGTGACTTTCCTCTTCCATTGTTCTATGGAATAAATCGAGGAAAAGTCACTTTTCTTCTATAACTCGTTGATAGAATATATGGTTAATAGCACTTACATAAGGATTAATACCTCATTTTCCTTTTGTAAGTCATCTGCCTTCATATAATTGCTTTCTAATTCCGTTCCATTCAGGTAGCACTTACTTACTCCGCTTTCTCTACCATCTGGATTCTTCACAACGATATGAAGCTTCTTTCCTCTAAATACCTTATCTATGGTAAATTCTTTCCAATCACTTGGAATAGATGGTGCAACTCTTAAGCCGTTAGGATCAGGACGAAGTCCTAAGATACCCTCTACACAGCCTACCATAACTGTTGAAGCAGTACCGGTGAGCCAATGTACCTGGCTTCTTCCTTCAAATGGACTTTCTGTACTTTCCACAAACTGTCCGTATACGTAAGGTTCCATAACACGCTTTTCAGCAATGTCATTCTGAGCTGCAGGTGCACTTTCTAAATAGTATTGGAAGGCTCTGTTTCCATGTCCCATCAAAGCCTCTGCTAAGATAATCCAACCCTGAGTCTGTAAAAAGATACTGCCGTTTTCCTTAGTGGAGCCATTAAACAGAAGAGCCAGTGCCCCATCAAAAGCATGTTTCTTAAAGGATGGTGCCATTAAACGTACTCCATAGCTGGTATTTAACTCTCTATATACAGACTCCAAAGCAAGCTCTGCCTGCTCCTTCGTTGCTAATCCACTGATAACAGCCCAGGATTGTGGATTTAACCACATATTTGCCTCAGGATTCTTCTTAGATCCAATTACTTGTCCATCCTCTTTAAATCCACGGATAAAACGGTCGTCCTCCCAGCAATTGGTCTGAATGGTATCTCCTAGTACCTTCTGTATTTGTTCCAAATAAGCCACATATTCTTCATCCGCTAAATCCTTAGCAAAATCTTTTAAGACTCTCATAGCATAGTACAACTGTAAGGCAACAAAACTGGATTCACCCTTTTTACCAAGACGCAAACAATCGTTCCAGTCGGCATGAAGCCCAGCTGGCATCTTATGATCACCAAGACGATCCATGGAGAACTGAATTGCTCTCTTTAAATGGTCGTAAACCGTACCTTCTTCCTTATTAGCATAAGGAATCACTTCCGTAAGGAAATCCTTATCTCCTGATTCACTGATGTATTTAAGTATTGTAGGAAATAGCCACAAAGCATCATCTGCACGGTATGCTGGATGACCTGTTTCCTGTACATACGACATATCATCAGGAGTATCCTCATGTCCTGGATTATGTGTATATTTAACAAGTGGAAGTCCTCCCCCGTTATTTACCTGAGCTGATAACATGAACTTAATCTGTTCTTTTGCCATCGCTGTATCTAAATGAATGATACCTTGAATATCCTGTACCGTATCTCGGTAGCCATAGCCGTTACGTAAACCACAGTACGCAAAGGAAGCTGCTCTAGACCAGATAAAGGTCATGAAGCACTGGTAGGCATTCCATGTATTAATCATAGAATTAAACTCTTTACTAGGAGTATTCACCTGAAGATTGGATAATTTTTTATGCCAATAATCCTTAATTTCCTGAATCTCTTCATCAATTACCCCTAAATTCTCATATTGATTCATAATCTGTTGGGATGCTTCCTCATCATACTGTCCTAAGATAAAAGCAATGGTCTTTGTCTCCCCAGGTTGAAGCTCCAATCTGGTATGTAATGCCCCACAGCCATTACTATTGTAATTCAGTACATTATCGCATTCCCCATTTTCTACTGCAACAGGATTGCCATAGCTACGATAGGAACCGATAAAATGAGATTTATCTCCATTAAAGGAAGCTACCTTAGAACCTACAAGTCCTAAGAATCTTTCCGTTCTTCCACCGCCGGATTCTTCCTTCGGCCAGTTTTCATTAATGATTTGTAAAATCTTATTCTCTTTGAAATATGTACGAGTAATAAACAGACTGTATTGAAGATTCACCTGGTCGTTTTCATAATTAGCTTCATTAGTAAACTCTGCATAGGAAAAGGCTGATAGGCTTCTTACCTGGTCTGTAGTATTGGTAACCTTTAAGCGCCAAACCTCATAAGTCTTGTTCAGTGGTACATAATACAGGGCTTCGGATTTAATTCCAACATAGGTACTAATAATATTAGTATAGGCAGTTCCATGGTGACACTCTGTTTCATAGCTGTCCAATGGTTTTCCTACTGGCTGCCAAGAAGCTGACCAATAATCATTACTTTCATCGTCTCTTAAATAAAGATAACGTCCAGGCTTATCCTCCTGATTAAAGATATAACGCAAAATTCGACCCTTTGCTCCACTCTTTACGAAGCTGTAGCCCCCTGCATTGTTTGATATAATAGCTCCATAAGCTGGTGAGCCCAGATAATTGGCCCAAGGAGCTGGTGTATCCGGCCTTGTAATCACATATTCTTTGTTACTCTCATCAAAATAACCGTAATTCATATTCTTCGCCTCATCCTCTACAGAATTACAAGGCAGTGTTATGGCCACTGCCTTTAAATTCATCACTATTTTATATTATAGTATAACATTACGGTAACTGGTTTGTCTTTACAATGTTTTATATTAATCTGAAAATGTGTTATTTTATGACAATTTAGCGGCTACGTTTTATAATGCCCTTAAGATCTTCCACTGTGAATTCATAGGACTGATTGCAAAAATGGCAGTTGACTTCAATTGGCTTACCATCATCAATCATTTCCTGAATATCCTTTCTACCTATGGATACGATGGCCTTCTCAACCCGTTCCTTACAGCAGTTACAGTGGAACCTGGTTGGCACCTTATCCATAATCTCCACACCAAATTCTCCAAGGATATGGTCTAGAATCTGTTCCGGTGTCATCTCTTGATCTAATAGGGAGGTAATAGAAGTAATCTCCCCTATCTTCTTCTCCAGCTTTGCAATAACCGCTTCATCTGCAAATGGAAGAAGCTGAATAATAAATCCGCCGGCTCTTTTTACTGTATTATCTTTATTCATCAATACTCCAAGTGCCACACTGGAAGGCACCTGTTCAGAAGTGGCAAAATAATAGGTGATATCCTCTGCAATCTCACCACTTACTAAATGGGTCTGTCCCACGTAAGGCTCCTTAAGTCCCATGTCTTTTATTACACTTAAGACTCCAAGGTCTAAAGCTTTACCAACATCTAACTTTCCTTGGGCACTAGGAGGAAGCATCACCTCTGGATGCACCACATAACCCTTCACATCTGCATTTGCATCAGCGGTAACCGTAAGTCCACCGATAGGACCACTACACTTAATCTGAAGAGTAAGGAGGTCCTTCTCTCCCTTCATCATACTTCCCATCATGCTTCCTGCCGTAAGCAATCTGCCAAGGGCTGCTGTTGCAACCGGGCTGGTGTTGTGAGCCTGTCTGGCTTCCTCTACCAAATCCCTAGTGGTACAGGCAAAAGCCCTGATCTGGTTATTTGCTGCAGTTGCTCTAACTATATAATCTGACATGTTAATTTCCTTTCTTTCATCAAAACTCCTCGAAGTTTGCCTTACACATATAACTTCTCGTCCTGTTGCTTCTCTCTGGCAATGACATAGATTCTCTCGCTATCATTTTTCACAGGTTCCCTGGTAAATGCATCATAGGCGGTCACGAATTCCATCCCCGCTTCATTAAGCAGATGGATTATAGTATCCAGACTGTACGCCTTCTGGTAATGAGTCTCATCATATCGCTTGAATAAGCCTTCTTCCTCACATTCCTCTTCCAGTTCCCTGTCCCGGACATAGATGGAAAGAGAATATTCGTTGATACCTTCTTCTTTATAATAATAGTTGTCCCAGATGAAACTGCAATCCTCACGGTTCTCCGCTATGGTATTATTGGATAGAATCTTCTCATATTTATAAACTGTATTTAAATCAAAGATAAATAAACCTCTTGTATCAAGATAATTATTTACCAGTTTGAATACTTTTAGCAGATCTTCCTCTGACATTATATAATTCATGCTGTCACAGATACTGACAACAGCCCTGACTGTCCCATATAACTCAAATTCCCGCATATCTTGCATAAGATAAAGGATCGAGGCACGCTTATCCTCTTCCTCCATATATTCTGCTTTCTTCTCCATGGCTATGGTCAGCATATCCTCAGAATTATCGATTCCAATCATGTCATAGCCCTGTTTTGCCAGCTCTTCTGTAATATTACCAGTGCCACAGCCTAATTCCAGAACTAGGCCATCTTCCACTTTATATTCCTTTAGTAATTCTACCAGATAACGGGACCATTCCTCATAAGGAATGTTGTCCATAAAGCTGTCATAAACTTGGGCAAAGCCCGTATATGCCTGCATATCAGGTCCTCCTTATATCTGTCTGTGCAGGAAATATTCCTCTACACCAATACACTATTCAGTATCTCTTCGATTGTAACATGATATTAAGATTTTTCAAGTATATTGTAAGTCTAGAGGCCAAAAATACCCCAAAAGTATATCTTCATAGACTTTTGGGGTACTCTTGTTAATCCAAAGGAGTGATGAAAAAACGAAAAATAGATAATTGTCGATGTTAGTGAGCCATCTTCTGATACATATCCTTAAGAGAAGGATACAAACCACGGAAGATTTCATATTTCTTGTTGTAAAGTTCTACAACTTCTGGATCCTGCTCGGTTGTACTAACAATCTGAATCAATTTGTCAGTTGCTTCTTTTACAGAGCTGTAAGCGCCGCAACCAACTGCAGCCAATATAGCTGCACCAAATGCAGGACCTTCCTCAGAATTAACTTTATCAACCTTTACGTCTAAAATGTTGGCTACAATCTTGCACCATAATGGGCTCTTAGCGCCACCACCCAGAATACGTACTCTCTCTATCTTCATACCAAGAGTCTTGGTAATCTCAAAAGCATCTCTTAATGCAAAGGTAACTCCCTCTAATACAGCCTGGGTCATATCCTCTCTAGATGTATCCAATGTCATGCCAATAAAAGCACCTCTTGCATTTGGATCGTTATGAGGAGTTCTCTCACCCATCAGATATGGAAGGAAAAATACATTGTTTTCTCCTAATTGGGTAATACCTTTTTGTTCTTCTGCATACTGCTTAGTACGGATGATTTCATCCATCCACCATTTGTTACAGGAAGCTGCGCTAAGCATACATCCCAGATAATGATAGTTACCATCTGCATGAGCAAAAGAATGAAGCGCGTTGTTGTCATCTACTGCAAATTCTTTTGTTGCAATAAATACAGTACCGGAAGTACCAAGAGACAGGCTACACATTCCATGTCCTACAGTTCCATTACCAACTGCAGCAACAGCATTATCACCGCCACCTGCAATAATCTTAACAGTAGTTGGAACTCCAAGTTCCTTTGCAACCTCTTCTTTGATGGTTCCTACTGGCTGATAGCTTTCAAATACAGTAGCTAGCTGTTCTTCCTTAAGTCCAACGATATCTAACATTTCCTTGGACCAGCACTTGTTCTGTACATCAAACAACAGCATACCGGAAGCGTCACTCACATCTGTGCAATGTACACCGGATAATTTATATGCAAGATAATCCTTAGGTAACATAAGCTTACAGATTTTTTGGTAATTTTCAGGTTCATGCTTCTTTACCCACATCACCTTAGGTGCTGTAAAGCCCGTGAGTGCCATATTAGCTGTATATTCAGATATTTTCTTTCTTCCTATCACATTATTTAAGTAATCGCATTCTTCTGTGGTTCTACCATCATTCCAAAGAATAGCTGGACGAATTACCTGGTCTTTATCATCCAGGATAACCATTCCATGCATCTGACCACTAAAACTGATGCCTGTCACCTGAGAACGGTCACAATCAGAAAGCAATTCCTTTAAAGCGTCCATGGTCTGTTCATACCAGTCTGAAGGGTTCTGCTCAGACCAGCCTGGTTTTGGAAAGTATAATGGATACTCTCTAACGGCAATCTTCTTAATGTCTCCATTTTCATCCATGAGTAAAAGCTTTACTGAGGATGTTCCAAGATCGATACCAATAAATAGCATATAAACAATCCTTTCTTTCGAGGAAAAAGCTTATCCAGCCGAACTCCATTGTCCTGAATAAGCTTTGTCCCATTATAATAGTTTTAGGAAATTAAGTTCCCTCTTTACATTTCCAAGAAATACTGATTAAGAACTGATTCTAACATTTCCTGACGTCCAGATACATTAGGTGTTATGCCATTCTCCATCGCATATGCTTCTAATTCTTCAAAACCAACCTTACCGTCTACGATATCCTTACCAAGTCCATCGGAATAGCTTGCATATCTCTTTGCAATAAAGTCTGTAAACACTTTATCCTCTAATAATTTGGCAGCTACTCTTAATCCCTTAGCAAAAGAATCCATACCAGCTATGTAAGCATAGAAAAGATCAGAATCTTCAAAAGATCCACGTCTAACCTTAGAGTCAAAGTTTA
>JAEYRR010000178.1 GCA_023435505.1 Bacillota bacterium
CTTATAACCCTTTTTCGTCATATAATTAGAAGATACGAGAACTGCGTTTGACTTTGTTGATAACACATTAAGATACTCATTAAACATATGATTATTCAACCCCGAAGGAAGATATGCTGTGTTACCAAAATCCTTGGTGTTAATTCCCATCAATTCTGTTATCATATCATCGGAGCTATCTACTTTAACCAAAGGATTACGATATACTTGTGCTGCAGACTCTACTTCATCCATCTGAGCAAAACGGTTGAATTCGGGTTCGGTCCACTCAAATTCTACTCCATCTCTCAATACTGCGCCCAAATTATTCAGCCAGCTTTCCTCGATAGCGAGATCAGCTCCCGTGGAATAGTCCGCATTTTTCTGTGCATTTAACACAATCGTTCTGGCAATGGTAGAATTAAAAATTCCAAGTGCAATTGTAAGAATCATAAACACCATAATGAAATATTGCTTACTTCCAGTTCTGAGTATCTGCAAGAATGAGGCATAATTGGAAGGTTTCCATTTCTTTTTTCTGATTCTGTAGATCAGTTTTACTAAAAGTGGCTGTAAACGAAGTGCAAATAATCCACCGCCTAAAATAAACAGAGAGGAACTCAAAAATAGTAATGGATCCATACTTTGACCAGTAACTACCCGGTATAAAATCTGGTCCTTCTGCTGACTGAAGTTATATAATCCATAAAGAGAGACTGCGAGTATTACCAAGTCTAGATAATACTTCTGCCAAAATTTCTTTCGATTACGAGCTTTTTTCTGCTTTAGATTTACTATACTGATAGCACTACTTTTTATAACAGGTAGTATTGTAATGAGTATAGATATTACAACAGCACCTAGACTATATAAAAATACACTTTTGTTATACTGTATCGTTAGAGAAGTTCTCTGGACAAACTCTAAAAACGCATTGGCAGAGCCTAATACCTTACATAAGAAGCTGGCAAAAGGTAGTGCAATCACAAGACTGCCCAATGATAAGCACACTGATTGGAGCAGGTATAATCTTAATATTTGGAACTTACTTGCTCCTCTACTTTTGAATAACGCAATTTCATTTTCCTCTAGACTAAGCATCTGACTGGAAATCATAAATATAAAAGCACAAAGCAATACGAAGACCGGAATAATTAAGATAACTAATGTAGATTGCGTCCGATTAATCTTAGATTCATATTTATCCAGTACTTCTAAGTACTTTGGTTCTTCAAATGCTTTATATTTTGTGTTTGCCGGAGTTACCATAGATCTCGTCTTATTAATTAATGAGTGAACCTGCCCTGGACTAACCTTTGTATAGTCAAAGTTCACCATCCATTTCCCAGTAGTCTTAGTATGAAACTGGTTGTCAGATAGAAACTCTGATTTAAATATATCTTGACTGATGAAAAATCCATTAGATACATTAGATGGATATGTATTCCAGTATGTATCGCTTTCATCTAAGATAGTGAAAATTCCAGTTATGCGAAATTTAACCTCTTGCCCATCCTTATTCACAAGAGTTGGACAAACATACTCATCTCCAATTAATAATTTAAATTTATTAAAGGTGGATTGACTGACAACTACATCAATGTATCCATCCTCACCCTTGGTATCAGAGAATTCCTTACCGGATAATATGGTACTATGATTTTTCATATCTGATAAAGATATAACATTGATTGTCTTGTCCATATTGGAACCATCTCGAATTTGGCTTGGAGATACCTTCACATCCGGACATGTATACTGTGTCACAACTTCCTTCTTTGTTAATCCAAGTGTATCGCATATATTCTGACTCTTATTTTCCATGTTCCAGAATTCTTTTACCTGATTTTCTTTGTCCATCGTATGTCCAAGAACAATTTTTGCCGGGTATATAATATTATCTTCAAGATAATTATCAAACTCTGTTGTTAGCATTTTTTGTAGGGATGCTTCCCTATACATTGGAAAACTGGCTGTAATGGCAACAAGTAATACATTACCAATGAGTAGACATATAACCAGCCACTTTTTATGCATCAGTTTTTGTAGTAATAATCGTAGCATACGGACCTACCTTTCAACATCACTATTGTTTTTTAACAATCGTTGTTCCTTTGTCTATTCCTTCTATAATCTGACATTGCATTTGATTTCTCACTCCTATTGCCACTTCACGTTCCACCAGATTACCATCCTGTAACTCATAGACTGTAGCCACATTCTTTTCATACAACATTTGTTCATCTATATTAACAAATTCCAATGGTACATATAGCACATCTTCCATAACACATACATCTATGGTTATCTGTATTTTAGCTTTAGATAATTCAGCATAGGAGACTTTTTTATCAGGCTTTATATAACACATTCCATATTGGATTCCATAGTCTTCAATAATCGGTGGTTCTGAGTAGATTACCTTTCCGCTCATTTTGTTTTTGCTAGTACCATCGCTATTAGGATTAAGCGCGATGGTTGCATTCATGTTATAGCGGAATTGCATACGTTCATCACTTACTTTAAAGAGAATCTCCGATGGATTAGCAATGCTAAGAATGTCCCTTGTATAATCGAACTTTTCCCCCTTACTTATAGTGTTGGTAATCCGTACAAGACCATCAGTAGGAGCAACTACCTCTTTTGTATTCTTTATCATAATAGTCTTATTTATATCCTCTTTTAATTCAGCGATGGTTTTCTCTTGTGCTTTCTTCGAGATTTCATAGTTAAGCTGAGCCTTTTCATACTCAAGGGTAGCTATTTTCTTATCCATCTGATCGTTAATACTTCCTAAAGCGTTCTTTTGTTCCCTTAAAAGTATTGGTTGACTGGAAACAAAACGGTTATAGGC
>JAEYRR010000218.1 GCA_023435505.1 Bacillota bacterium
TCCTATAAACGTGCTAAAGTTAATTTATCATACTTGATTTGGATACAACGTTATTCTGTCAAAATAACTATTTACATTGTTAAAAGATAGAATTGCTATTTATTGCGAAGAACTCCAAGTATAATAACTATATATTGACAAATATGGAAGTAGCAAATAAGATGAATATAGTGAATTATGGGAAAAGGAGTATATATGCAACTGGAATCTGAAGAATTATGGAACCAGTATTATAAGGAAACGATACATAGAATTGAAGATATTGTCCTTTGGTATAATAGCAAGGGAGTTCTTATTAACTGGAATTCTGCAGCTGTGCAGTATTTAGGTTATGAGGGAAAGGAACTTTCTGAGCTATCCATTTATTCCTTATTTACCTCTGAATTACCATTTGTAATACAAGAGGATGCTCCTTATTATCAGGAATGGTCTGATATCCCGGTATATCGAAAGAACCGTACTTGCTTTATCAGTTCTGTCAGAGTTATGACTATTAAAGATGTACATGTGTATGGTATCTGCATCCTTGAGAATGTTCAGAAGATAAAAGATCTGCAGAATCAGGTAGCAGCCTTATCTAGAGAGCTGGAACATGCCAATGAAGTTAAGAATCTCTTTTTGGCGAATGTAACTCATGAATTACGTACACCACTTAATGGAATGTTGGGTTTATTGGCTATGACAGACACTTCCGCTCTTTCTGAAAAGACAAAGGAAGATTATGATCTACTCAAAGAATGTTGCCACACCATGGAGAAAATAGTTGATCAGATACTAAATTATACTAAAATGATGGCTGGTAAACTTGAATCAACAAAGGAAACATTTGTTGTAAAGCAATGGTTGGCTCCAATTATTAAAATTAATCTGAATCTGGCTCAGTATAAAGGGTTAAGTTTTGATACTAGAATAGACGAACTTCCACCAATTCTTCAAGGGGACAAGGAATGGATTGGACAGGTACTGAACAATTTGTTAAGCAATGCCATTAAGTTTACAAAGCAGGGCAGTGTACGACTAGAAATAGTTAAAAAAGAAGAGACGGTGTCTCATGTTTCTGTCTTGTTTGTAGTTAGTGATACTGGAATTGGAATTAAAGAGGAACATTTAAAGGATCTATTTCAAAGCTTTTCTCAGGCGGATTCCTCCATTACAAGAAAATATGGAGGGACGGGGTTAGGCCTGGCGATTTCTAAAGGATATGTAGAAGCAATGGGTGGAACTCTGGAGGTAGAGAGCAAATACTTAAAGGGAAGCAGATTCTATTTTGAATTAGTTCTGGGGAAAGAGGATTCCACTAAATTACTTGAAAAAATGAATAGACAACATAGGGATACAGACAATCAGGGAAAAGATAATAATGAGGGACATCAGGATTTGTTTACTCTAGTGGGAGAAAGTAGAGTAAATGAACAGGAAATAAATGATTTATTAAGACAGATATCACTTTGTATAGAGTTTGGGTCTTGGGAGAGAGCCCAAGTCTATAGCCATCAAATGAAGAATTTGTTAAAGGGACTGAATCCGGATTTATGCAAATGGGCATTTCGTTTAGAACTGGCCAGCCGCAGGAAGGATTTTAAAAAGGCAAAGGATGTGTTAGAGGGTTTAAAAGTGGTGTTAGAGTGCGATTAAGGAGGATTCTTGTGAAGAAGGATAACGAACGATATACGTTAAATATAATGATCTTAGACGATGTAATCTCAAACCTTGTTGAGTTATCCAAAATTGTAACCGCAATTGGGTATAAGGCAAGACCGGTAGTATCTCCGGTTCAGGGAATGAAAGCAATTGAGACATGTGTGCCTAACCTTATTTTGTTAGATACATCAATGCCAGAGATGTCTGGATTTGAATTTTTGAAACGACTTAAGGCAAATGAAAGGTATAAGGATATCCCAGTTATGTTTGTAACTGCAGATAATAAAGTATCCTTTAAAGTGAAAGCCTTTGAATTAGGAGCAGTAGATTATGTGACGATGCCATTTGAAGTTGAGGAACTATCTGCTAGGATTAGAATGCACACCCAATCAAAGCTAATTTTAGATCGACTTAAATATCAAAATGATAGATTACAGAAGCTGTTAGAAAGCAAAGAAGAGGTACAAAAAGAAGAAAAAGAGCGAGTGGTATCTGCATTTGTCTCATTGTTACAGTCATCCACGTGTTGTGTCAGCCGCCTGGATAAAGTGAGCAGTTATGCTAAGGTTATATCTTCTGCCTTACAGCTGGTACCTAAATACGAAGAAGAAGTAAACGATAATTTTGTACATATCATTGAAAAAGTAGCACCACTTTATGACATAGGAATGCTTTCTGTGGATGCTTCCATTATAAAAAAACCGGGCAAATTGAGTAATTCCGAGATGTCTGTTGTGAAACAGCACACTTCATATGGGATTCAGCCTTTAAGCCAGCTTTATAAACAGGACCAGAACAATGAGTATTTGAAGATGGCGATGGATGTGGCAATGTACCATCACGAGAGATACGATGGTCAGGGTTATCCATATGGTATAGTTAAACATAAGATACCTCTATCAGCGCGGATTGTGTCATTAGTAACGGTATATGAAGCTTTGACTAGAGACACTACATACCGTAGGGCATTAGATTATACAGAAACAGTAAAAATTATTAATCAGGAAGCAGGCTATGCATTTGACCCTGACTTAGTAGAGGTCTTTAACAGAGTCTCCGGTCAGCTAGAAGCTGTGTAGATGAATGGATTAGGTTACCTTTTGGGTAACCTTTTTTTTATACAATGGAAATATTTTATAAAATATACTTGACATCATAATAGAATAGGTATATAAATAATACATACAAAACTTATTGGCTTACTAGGAATTATATTTTACTAAGTGAATATATTGTAGGAAGAAGGGTTCTATGAAGATATCAACCAAAGGAAGATATGGACTTCGAGCACTGCTTGATCTGGCAATTCATTCTGTAGAAGGGCAGGTTTCCCTATCAGGTATTTCAGAGAGGCAGAATATTTCTCAGAATTATCTGGAGCAGGTATTTGCAGTCATGAGAAGGGTAGGCTTAGTTAAAAGTGTAAAAGGCTATCAGGGAGGATATTTACTGGCAATGGAGCCAGAGAAAATCACTATTGATATGGTAATTACCGCCCTGGAGGGAGAATTCCGCATTGTTGATGACAGTATAATGGAGGATAGCTCTGATGATCCGATTCGGCTTGCGGTAAAGGAACTGGTTTGGGATAAGATTAATGAACAGGTTGGTAGTTATATTAAAAAGACTACATTAAAGGATTTATGTATAGAGTACGAAAGTAAGAATTTTAAGAATAGTAATATGTATATGATTTAAAGCAATATAATAAGAAGGTAGAAGGAAAGGATGATGTATTATGGGAAAGATAGCAAAGAAATTAACGGATTTAATTGGAAACACTCCATTACTGGAGCTTACTAATTTTGAGAAAAACAACGGACTTGAAGCGGAAGTCGTTGCAAAGTTGGAGTATTTTAATCCTTTAGGCAGTGTAAAGGATAGGATTGCCTATGGCATGATTGAGGAAGGAATTAAACAGGGTAAGATTAATAAAGACACTGTATTAATTGAGCCAACTAGTGGTAATACAGGGATAGGTCTTGCTTTTGTAGCAGCGTCAAAGGGACTTAAGCTGATTTTAACCATGCCAGAAACTATGAGTATTGAAAGAAGAAGAATTGTGGCAGCCTTAGGAGCGGAGGTTGTCTTAACTCCTGGAGCTCAGGGAATGAAGGGCGCTATAGCTAAGGCACAAGAACTTCAGAAGGAGCTCGACAATGCTATTATATTACAGCAGTTTGAGAATAAGGCTAATCCAGAGACTCACAGAAAAACCACTGCAGAAGAAATTCTTCGTGACACAGATGGCAAAGTAGATATCTTTGTATCAGGTGTTGGTACCGGTGGAACCATAACTGGAACCGGAGAAGTGCTAAAAGCAAGAATTCCAGACGTCAAATTAGTAGCAGTGGAGCCAAATGACTCTCCTGTATTATCCGGAGGTCAGCCTGGACCTCATAAGATCCAGGGAATCGGCGCAGGCTTTATCCCGGGAGTTATGAATACCGGTATTGTAGACGAGATTATTAGGATTGAGAATGAAGAAGCGTTTGAGGCTTCCAGAGAAGTTGCGAGAACCGAAGGTCTTTTAGTAGGTATTTCTGCAGGAGCAGCGCTTGCAGCAGCAAAACAGCTTGCAAAACGTCCTGAGAATGCAGGTAAGAGAATAGTTGTTTTATTACCTGACACAGGAGAACGTTATCTGTCTACTGCACTATTTGAATAATCTGCATATAATAATTGTAGCATTAAATATCTATAGCTCCGGTAGTTTGCCGGAGCTATTTGACATACATAATGTATAGGAGGAGAAAAAGTGGGAGTTGACTTTGATCGTTTAATCGACAGATACAATACCAATAGCGTGAAGTTTGATTTTAAAAAAGAGTACGGACAGCCTGAGGATGTGCTGCCAATGTGGGTGGCGGATATGGATTTTCCGGTACTTCCAGAGGTTACGAACGCCATTAAGAAAAGAGCAGAGCATCCAGTTTACGGTTATAGTGTAGCTGGGGATGAATATTATAAAAGTGTCATGGACTGGCTTGAAAACCGGCATTCCTACCAAACCAAAAAGGAATGGTATGTGATAACGCCCGGAGTGCTATTTGCCTTAGGGGTAGCGATCCGTGCGTATACCCAACCGGGAGAGGCTGTTATGATTAACACCCCCGTATATGGTCAGTTTTATAA
>JAEYRR010000319.1 GCA_023435505.1 Bacillota bacterium
GCTTCCTTCCTTCCACAGTTTGGCGACTTAGCAGATAAGACCTTATTTAAATTCAACTTCTCCGCTTTATTTGAAATGGGAGCATTAGCAGCTGTCGTGACTATTATCACCTTCTGTATGGTAGATATGTTTGATACCATCGGTACTTTACTTGGTACTGCTGGAAAAGCAGGTATGTTAGATAAAGATGGTAAGATGGAGAACATGAGCAAAGCTCTTCTTTCTGACTCTCTTGCTACTTGTGTTGGTGCTTGTACAGGTACTTCAACCGTTACTACCTTTATTGAGTCTGCTTCTGGTATTGAAGAAGGTGGAAGAACTGGTTTAACCTCTGTTGTAACAGGTGCATTATTCTTAGCATGTATCTTCTTAGCTCCAGTTGCTGCTATCATTCCTGCTCCTGCTACCGCTGCAGCCTTAGTATTCGTAGGTGTTCTGATGATTAGCTCCTTAAAATTCATTGATTACACTGATCTTTCCCAATCTGTTCCAGTGGTACTGATGCTTGCATTCATGATGATTACAAGCAGTATCGGAAACGGCATTGGCATCGGCTTAATCGCTTACTCTATCATTAAGCTCTGTACCGGTAAACGTAAGGAAGTATCCATCATTACAATTATCCTTTCCATATTGTTTATTGCTAAGTTCTTTATCATTTATTAATAAACAAACCACAGGCTTCCTAACTATTAGGAAGCCTGTTTATATGTAAAGAACTACATAATGACATAAAGATAAAGCCCGTCTTTAGGAAAATTCCTAAAACGGGCTTTTTATCATGGTATAAGTTTATGCTACACAAACGTTAACTGCCTGATCACCACGAGCACCTTTAGTTACATCATAAGTAACTCTTTGGCCTTCTTGTAAAGTCTTAAAACCATCAGTCATGATTCCTGTGAAGTGAACGAAGATGTCTTCTCCAGTTCCCTCGTTTGTGATAAATCCAAATCCTTTTTCTGAGTTAAACCATTTTACTGTACCTTTGTTCATGAAAGATACCTCCTAAATTATATTCATACTTTGCATGTTAATTCCATAAGTGGAGGGATCTCATCGATTGCTCGCTTATGTTAACTAGAACTCAGGTAAACAGGTGTTGCCAATTGACTCTGTGATTCTGTTATTGCTTTATAACTGTATTGCTTTGCAACTTTGTTATAAAAAAAATTCACATCCATTGTAAGTCATATTACTGAAAGACTACAATACTGATGTGAATCAAATCAACATATAAAATACTGTAGTTAGTGTAACACCATTATATTGTAATGTCAAGCTAATATTTTTTTTTATTTCTAAAACTTATTTTGCTCCTCTAATCATTAGGCCTCCGATAAAAATTACCTTGTATCTGATTAGATTTCACTATGTTAATAAATGCATTTTCATCCACTTTTTTTATCACAGATATGACCTGACTGATCTCATCACTGGAAACTACGGAATAAAGCATATCTCTCTCTTTATTAAGATACAAACCTGTTCCCTTAAATAGCGTTGCATCATGATGGGTTGTAATACGAATTTGCTCATATACTTCATTGGGCTTGTCCGTTATAATCCATAAAGTCTGTTTCTGATATTTCCGGAACATAAATTGTACAGTCGTAGTATTGACATACTGATAAATGATCGAATACATAGCTTTTTCCCAGCCAAATAACAACCCTGCAATTGTGAGGATTACTGCATTTCCTATCAAGATATAATTCCAGGCATCCACTCCGTATCGCTCTGACACAAAGATTGAGATAAAATCTGTACCGCCACTTGTAGCATTATTCCACAGACAGATACAGATGGCAAAGCCTGTAATTACGCCACCAAATATACAGTTCAATAACACCTCATTGGTGATATTAAAAGATGGAATGATATCCGTAAATATACTGGTGAGTAAAATCATCAGTCCAGAATAAATGGTGAATTTTTTACCTATAAATCGGTAACTTAAAACTGCAGGAAACACATTAAGAATAATGTTTACTGCACTAAAAGGAACCTTCAGATTAAGGTATTTTTCAAATATCTCCTGAACCAGTATGGTCATACCGGTAAAACCACCTGGAATCAGATTTCCCTGACGAACAAAGCTGTTCAAATTAAATGCCATAATTGCTGCTGCAATTACTATAAGGGCTATTCTCCTTACTTCCCTTATGCGAACCCACTTCATCTTCTGGCTCCTTTCTACATTACTATCTTCCCACATTGTATAAGCAAAAGCTTACCAGGATAATAATCGCACAGCCAACAACTAATGCGATTGCATATTTAGCATATTTTTTCATGATGACACCACCTTACCTCAAGATGCATTATATACAGTATCGTACAGCATCTTATTCCACTCTGCAATGGAAAATGATACTATGTTATTTTTATACTTTATTATACAGCAAGTACAAAAATTATCCAACTTTAAAAGGAGCCATAGAATGTGTGCTGCATCCTAAAGGCTCCTTTTACATAACTTATTTTTTTAGTGTTAAATTACCATAGTATTCAGTAGAGAGGTATGAATTATTGGTGGTATCAGAGAATTTTGCGATTCCCTGTCTTGCACCAGCCTTAGCATCATTGATCTGTGCATCAAAACCAACAACAGTGTCTGCTTTCATAGGCTCATTGAAAGGTATTACCATCTCTATTACATATCCACCTGCTTCTTCCTTTGCTACACCTATTACTCCTTCTTGCGTAGGAACAGTTCCAAAGGTTAACGTTCCTTTATAATTAATCCGATACTGACCATCGTCGTCCCCATAACTGCCCTTCTTATCATTCTTCTGATCTAAAAAGAGTTCCACAGAATCCTTTTCATGGGCTCCTGTAGCGGAAGAATTCAGTTCATCGTCTTTGACATGAACAAGTACATAAAGGTGTTTCTCATCCCACATAACCTTCATGGCTCCAGTTGCTCCCTGCCATGCCGTAACCTGTTTATTAATGTTCAAGGTCTCTGCTTTACTCCACAACTCCTCTTCTACACCGTCAACTTTAGGTGTGCCATAAGCTGCATTGCCACTTTCAGCGGTAGAGACTCCCAAAAGATCTGCATGCTTCGTTAAGTACCCTTCCGGATCCACGACTGCATAAAATGCTTCCTTTGGCTGATAATTAGCATCAAAGAGACATGGGAACATCTCACTTCTCCAGCTCTGGGAATCTATACTTCCCCAGAAGGTAACTCTGTAGATTTTATCACTATATTTCTTCAGAACTTTAAAGATCTGTGCATAGGTAAGGGCTTGCTGTATCTCTCCCTCTTTAGGCATTTCGCCATTCACCGTCTTAGAATAAGTAACATCAAGCTCAGTAATACTGATCTCTAGGCCTAGTGAACTGAATTTTTCAATCGCATATTCCAAACCACCTGCTGCAGTACCAGTCTGATAATGTGCCTGCAGTCCTACTCCATCAATAGGTACCCCCTGACTTAAGAGGTCTTTTAACATAGCATAGGCCACGTCTGCTTTCTCTGGCGTCTCCAGATTATAATCATTATAGTATAGCTTACAAGTTGGATCTGCTTCCTTTGCAAAACGGAAAGCCATTGCTAAGTATTCAGGCCCGATTGAATTGTACCATTTACTACTTCTTAAGCACTTGGTCCAGTCTCCATCTGATGGCAAAGCATATCCATCTTCTATCGCCTCATTCACAACATCCCAAGAAATCACTTTGCCTTTATAATGACCAGCCACGTTGGTAATATGGTTTTTCAGCTGACTTATCGCTGTGTCCTTATCTTCATCACTTGTCATCCAAACCGGTATCTGCTGATGCCATACTAGGGTATGAGCTACTACATCAAAATTATGGTCATCCGCAAAAGTAATCATCTTATCTACGGAATCATAGGTAAAGGTACCTTCTACTGCCTGCATACTCTCCGGTTTCATAATATTCTCCGGTGTAATTACGTTAAACTGAGCATCTAATAGTTCAAAATCCTTTTCCCCCAGATTTGTCTCTGCATAAATGCTCCCTACTAAAAAGTCATCTTTATAAATTTCTTTAAGGGATGGCAAGTCCTGAAGATTAACCTCTCCTGCCTCTGTTGGTTTTACTGTCGCATCTGCACTTTTATCTGGTAAAGGACTAGCAGATTCCTTGGTAGGTGTCTTAGATGCTTGCGGTGTTGTTGTGGTATTGTTGCCCTTACTACACGCTGTTGCAAAAAGTAAACAAAACACCAAAA
>JAEYRR010000332.1 GCA_023435505.1 Bacillota bacterium
AATCGTAAAGAATTAGAATATGGAGATTTAAAGGAAACCATATCTGATGAGGCATTTGCACAGAGGTTATACCAGTATATCTTTTCATCGAAAGATAATGTACTAATTAATCAAAGAATTCAGGAAGCAGTAGGACAGTTGCCTATTCGAATGCTTAAAGGTAAATTCTTTGAATATATTAAGGAAAGCTTTAATTGCTACAAGGATGCAGATAAAAGCAGTATTGACACCTTTATCTATATGCTTCGTACTAGTGGTATGGTGTATCAGAGAAAGGAAGGAAAGGAACCGTATCCTATCATTAATGAGAGGATTAATACTCTTAAAGAAGAGGATTATACCTCTATGTCTCAGGAAGAGTACGAAGAGTGCTTGAAGGTCCTTAAAGATACTGCTAGTATACTTACTAAACTATCAGACTTTAATTACCAGGTGGAGAAGGTAATAAACAGTTTGTACATTTTTCTGTTATTAAGACCGTATGTGTTAAACGTAGATAGTAAAGTAGAAGATAACTGTATGAGTATTATTTCGGTGACCTTAGAACAAATAGACTCCTCCATTAATGATGAAGTAGAAGAAAAGATCGGAGAACTGTTTAATGAATTGTTAGGAATTCAGGAACAGCATATCGAAGACTATCAATATCTCTCAGGTGGATTGTCTATTATTCAGGAAGGATTTAGTGAGTTTATAGAGTCGATAGCCCTCGATGCTCAGATAGAATGCCTTGCTCTTTCTGACAAGCTTTGTGGAAATAGTGTGTTTATCGATATTCATCAGGATAGGAAGGATTATAAAGTAACAAGTGATTATATCGAGCATCAGTTGAGACACTTTGTTAATGACCTATCAGATTTGTTTAAAAATAGTCCACAATGTTTGAATCGCGCTGTCATGGCAGCCATATTAAGCAAATTGCCGGTGTTCTTTAACAACAGCAAGGAAGTGCAGGAATACATTGAACATTCCTTATCACAATGTCAGAATGAAGCAGAAAAATCTATAGCAAAACAATTATTATGTTCATTGATGACTGAACAAGAGTACCTGAGTGAATAATTAGATAGGAGTATCCTATGATTAAGTGGTATCCGGATCTGTATTTAGATGAGAAAGCTAAAAAAAAGGAAGTAAAACTAAAAAATAAAATAGAAAAAGGGAAACCAGTACTTGAGGTCTATTGTATATGCTTAGCGTTAAATCCGGACAATTTATTCGATATAATTAACGTCAATGAATTGTTATTTCGTTACTATAGGAATAAGCGGCTAGCTATTATAGGACTAGCCTATGGTAGGGCAAGTGCGGTCAAGCTGATAGAAAGAATAGCCTTAGATATCTATCATAATACGGATAATTTTGAACCAGAGATATTTTTTTATGATTACCTGAAACAAATAAATGGATAGGATGTGAAGCGTTGCTAAAAATATTGTTACTTATTTTAAAAATATTTGGAATCGTTCTTCTTTCTATCCTTTGCTTTATTTTATTATTAGGTCTGTTAGTTCTCTTTGTGCCAATCCGTTATAAGGTTAAAGCAAAGAAGGAGAATGAAACATGGGCGAAAGCAAGAATAAAGTGGTTATTTGGAATTATTTCTATTAAATGCGATTATAAAGAGGAAAAACTCACATATTCAGCTCGTGTTTGTGGAAAATTAATAGTAAGCGATAAGCCAAAGAAAAAAAGCAAGAAAAAGAAAAGAAATAAGCCTGAAAATAAGCGAAAAGATAAACCTAAAGAGTATTTAATAGATAAGAAAGATACAATAGAAGAACTTTCAAAGCCTCATGAACCAGATGTAGCAAAGTCAGAATCAGTAATAGAGGAAAAGATTGTAGTCCTTGATAAGACAGATTCTGTTGTTCATAAGAAAAAGACCAGACAAAACAGATTGTTTTCCTTCCTTAAGAAATTAAAGCGTATCCCGGATGGCTTATGGAAGCTGATACGCAAAATAAAGGAAAAGATCAAATCGCTTCTAACAGTGGTTAAAGGAGTCTTTGAGAAAATAAGTAAGGTAAAGGCGTTTTTAAAGGATCAAGCAAACAGGGCAGGATTTAAAAAAGCCTGGATGTATCTGAAACGTATCCTTAAGCATATAAAACCAAGGAAACTTGTGGCTAAGATAAAGTTTGGTACAGGTGATCCAGCTACTACTGGTCAGCTATTAGGCTTAATATGTGCTGTATATCCACCAGCCATCAATAAACTGCAATTACAGCCGGATTTTGATGAGAAGAGATTTGAAGGAGAGTTGTATGCCAGAGGAAGAATAAGGGTATTCACCTTACTGGTAATAGCTATAAAGGTCATCAGAGACAAAGATATTAAGAGAATGAGAAAGAATGTCGTGAAATTAAAGGAGGAATTATAATGTCAGAAAATAATTTTAGCAGTGCATTAGAATCATTATTTAAGGGAATGGATAGTTTTATTACTACAAAGACCGTAGTAGGAGATGCTATAAAGTTAGATGATGGGACGATTATCCTTCCATTAGTAGATGTCAGTTTTGGAGTTGGTGCCGGAGTATCCCAAGACGACAGCAAAAAAAATAATGGCGGTGGTGGACTTGGCGGTAAAATATCCCCAAGCTCTGTTCTTGTTATTAAAGATGGAACAACCAAACTTGTTAATGTTAAGAATCAAGACAGCATAACAAAGATTTTGGATATGGTACCAGATTTCGTTAATAAATTTACAAAAGGTAAAGAGGATAAAAACGAGGATCATAGTGCTGCAACAGAAGAGTAGAAAGTATTGAAAGAAATTTTTAAAAAGGCTTGCATAATTTTCGTTGTTCTGATACAATACTTTTTGTGTGTAAGTCGTTTGAGACTGTAATATTACTTGCAAATAGATGCAGGAAGTTACGCTAAGGAGGTGCTTTCAATGGCTAAATGTGCAATTTGCGAAAAAGGTGCTCACTTTGGTATTGCTGTGAGTCATTCACATAGAAGAAGCAATAAAATGTGGAAATCTAAT
>JAEYRR010000393.1 GCA_023435505.1 Bacillota bacterium
AGATCATAAAACCCTGTTGCTACTCCAGTCACACTACCTTTGTTTTTCGCTGCAGACTCAATACTTTCAAGAGATTGGATCACGATATCTTTAATACTGACAAAATCTCCTGTAGAACGATTCTGAACAATGTCAAATACCTGTTTTTCCGCACTCTCAAGAATTGCTTCTGTCTTATCTTTATTAAGATAACAGTCACTGGCAATGCCTTCTGTTATCTTGATCAATCTTCTTAAAAGAGCCTTTTCCTTCACAATATTGGCATAATACTTTACATTAGCCGACGTCGGAACAGCAGAAATCAGTTCTCTGATAAACTCTATACTACAAAGTTCCTCGGGAATATCCTTTTCCTTTACCTTATTCTGAAGGGTGACCAAATCTACTGGTTTTCCTTCGTTATAAAGCTCCAGCATTGCATCATACAATATTCCATATTGATTTTGATAAAAATCTTCCCCTATTAACAGTTCTGAGGCAGATGTTATGGCATCCTTATCCATAATCATGGAGCCTATAACAGATCTCTCTGCTTCAATATTATGGGGAAGAACCCTTTTAATCAATGCCTCTTCCATGATTATCTCCTACTCTTTCCTCACTGGTTATGCTTCTACTACCTTTACCTTAAGCTCTCCATTAACCTTAGGATGTATCTTAATAGTTACCATATAGGTTCCGATGCTCTTAATCGGATCCTTTAACTGCATCTTCTTCTTGTCGATGTCCAGTCCCAGCTGTTCTTTGGCTGCTACTGCAATTTCTTTAGTGGAGATGGAGCCAAAGGTTCTTCCATCACTTCCAGCCTTTAATCTCACTTCAATTGATTTATCCTTCAGGCTTTCCGCAAAGGCTTTTGCCTGCTCATATTGCTCTTGTCTTATTCTCTCTTCATTGGCCTTTTGAAGCTTTAAGTCATTTTTATTCTTATTAGTTGCTTCTACACCTAATTTTTTAGGAATAATGAAGTTTCTGGCATAGCCTTCATTAACACTAACAATCTCACCTTTTTTCCCTAATGTTTTAACATCCTGTAGTAAAATTACGTCCATTTCTAGATTGCTCCTTCCTGTATCATATCCTGTAGAATTTTCTTAATGTCATTTTTAGCTTGCTCCATGGTACAGTTCTCCAACTGAGCCCCAGCTACTGTCATATGACCTCCACCGCCTAAACGTTCCATTACAATCTGTACATTCATCTCATCAATGGAGCGGGCACTGATATAAATCTTATTATTAAAATGAGTTAATACAAAGCTTGCTTTAATCCCAACAATATTAAGCAGCTCATTGGCCACCTGGGCACCTAGTACCGTAGGACTCTCTACGCCTTCACTATCACTGACTGCAATGGCGTACTGCTTTAGAAATACCTCTGCTCCACTTAGCGCTTCTGCCTTTTTAATATATTCTACCATATCGGTACGGAAAGATTTACGGACTCTGGTAACATCTGCTCCACTTCTCCTTAAAAAAGCAGCTGCTTCAAAGGTCCTCACACCGGTCTTTACCAAGAAGTTATTGGTATCTATGACCATACCAGAATACATGGCGTCTGCCTCTAGCGGTTTAATCTTCAAGTTATCATCCGTATACTGAAGAATCTCTGCTACCATCTCACAGGTAGAAGAAGCATATGGCTCAATATACGATAATACCGCATTCTGTACCACCTCACCAGTCTGACGGTGATGGTCTAGCACCACAATGGTTCTGGTCATATTTAAGAGATCCGGACACTCTGTATAGGTTGGACGGTTTACATCTACGATTACCAGAAGGGTATTCTCATTGGTTACCTCCATGGCTCTGGTACTATTTAAAAACATGTCCTCCTCATACTCCGGATTGTTCATGAATCTTGAGATGATCGGCCTAACACTTTTGGTAATCTCGTTGATGACAATGTAAGCTCGTTTATTTAGTGTCTTAGCCACACGGTAGATACCAATGGCTGCACCAAAGGAATCCACATCCCCAATGGCATGTCCCATAATCACTACATTGTCCTTACCCTCAATCAACTCCCTTAATGCATGGGCCTTCACTCTGGCTTTCACACGGGTATTTTTCTCTACCTGCATGCTCTTGCCACCATAATACTGAATCTTATCCCCTTCTTTTACTACTACCTGATCCCCACCACGGCCTAAAGCAAGGTCAATGGCTGCACGGGCATTTTCATAGCCCTTCAGATAAGTATCTGCATTAACTCCAAGTCCCATACTTAAGGTAACGGCCATATCATTACCGATATTTACTCCTCTTACCTCATCTAAAAGAGCAAAACGGCTATTCTGTAATTGTGAAAGATATTTTTGTTTGAAGATTACGATATATTTATCTTTCTCCAACTTTTTAATGATTGCATCGATCCCCTGCATATGCTTGTTAATCTTTCGATCAACCAGGGCGATTAACAGGGACCTTCTAACCTCGTCAATACTCTCAAGAGCTTCTTCATAATTATCTATATAAAGAAGTCCTACTACTAGTCTTTGCTCTTGGTTTTCTTTTATATAGGTTTTAACCAGTGTCTCATCTATCAGGTAGATGGTGAACAGACTATCTATCCCTGTTCCCGTCCGGTAATTACTTTCTATATTTAAATCAGAGCCATCAAATACTCCAGCCTCAACACTTCTAATAATAACTTTATAGTCTTTATCGTTCAGGGTTATATGTTTCTCTACATCCATCTCTGTTGTTGGAAACATATCACGATATATCTCTGGGAATACATTGGTTATACTTTTTCTCGCTGCATTTTCATCCTGAATAATGTCAGAAAATTCATCGTTGGCCCACAGTAAATGCCCTTCCTGATCTAATACACCATAAGGAACCACTAACTGCTTTAACAGCTTATTCTGAATGCTATTATAACTGGCAGAGTATTGTACAATTTCCCGTAAGATTGTTGACCTTTTACTTAAATATATCATTAATGCCAATACTAGATATATACTGGCAAATATGGACATAATAAGACCTGCATCTGTATTCACCATAAAGATGCTTATTGTCATGCCTATAACTATTAATGATAAATAGACCGGCCACCCTAAGTATACTTTTAGGGATCCAGTCAATTTTGCTTTTGGTTTCATCCTACATCTCCTGTATTCTAATTAATAATACATATAAAACTTAAGGGACTAATTAATATTATACCATTTCTCCCTAAGAGTGAAAAGCAGAATTTAACGAACACATATCAGGTACAGCTACATAGATAGAATTTCTGTACATTTGTTAACATTAATGTCATATGGTATATTTAGTAACCCAAAGCTATACTCTTAAAGTATCTGGAATCTCTAGCAACCTAATCCATGCAATAGTTTATTCATTAGAATCTATAACGCATTGACACGTGTGGTAATAATTGGTATATTATAGATAACGTGCCCTAAACTATACATACTCAAACACAAAATCACAACATATATATAGTTATTGCACAGTACAAATTATTAATTAAATCGAGGGAGAATTATATGAGAAAATTAAGAAAAGAATTGAGCTATTTTATTGTAACTCTTCTTGCAGCATTTTTATTTGTTACCGTTACCCCACTGAACTCAGTAGGTATTGATAACACAAATGTTGCAGTAGCCGCTACGAAAATTAACATAACGAAGGTTAATCTACCAAAAGGAAGCACTTACAAGTTACAAATGACTGGCACTAAGGCAGCTGTAGCTTGGTCCACCTCTAACAAGGCTGTTGCTACTGTAAAAAATGGCGTAGTTACCGGTAAAAAGGCTGGTAAAGCTGTTATTACTGCAAAGGTAGGCAAGAAAAAGTATACTTGTACCGTTACTGTATTAAACTATAAAGTAAACTCTAATAATTTGATTATGACAAAAGGTAAATCTTATACTCTTAAAGTAACTGGAGCATCTAAGAAAGATAAGATTAAATTCAAATCAAGCAAGACATCAGTTGCCTCAGTCAATTCGAAAACTGGAAAGATCACGGCAAAGAATAATGGATCTGCTACTATTACCGTTACTGTTGGAAAAACATCATTTCCTGTATTAGTAAAAGTAGAGACACCTTCTATCAGTACAACAAAGCTCACTTTAACCCCAAAGAAGACATATACATTAAAAGTAAATTCTGCTAGAAAGCCAAAATGGAAATCTAATAATACGTCCGTTGCTACAGTGAGTAGTTCCGGCAAAGTAACTGCTCTTAAAAAAGGGTCAGCAGTAATTACTGCTACGTTAAGCGACAAGGTGTTAAGTTGTACCGTTAACGTTGGTTATACCACTGTTATTAACTGCCCAAGTACTATTACAATAGGTTTAGGGGAAACGAAGACCTATACCATGACTGCAGGTGACAGTTTTAGTTATAGTTCTACCAAGCAATTTGTTTCCACTACTGTCTCTCCTATGTGGTTTTATGCAGGAGATAACTTAACTTTAAAAGTAACAGGAGAATACGTTGGTAGTGATACCCTTACCTTTACAAGTGAAGGCGGTTGGAAGAAGGTCGTAAATGTTAATGTAACTGGAAAAGCCATTCCTGCTTCCTCTATTAGTGAGGTATTCAATAATGTAAAGATTTCTAATGTAAAGGCGTATAAAGGAACCAACAATAACTGGTTGAATGTTCAATTTAATTGGACAAATAACAGTACTCTAACACTAAAAGAACAAACGGTAGCATATACATTCTATGATGCAGCAGGTAAGGAATTAAGAACTTATTCTTCCTCTATGGAAAACCCAGTATATGGAAAAACATATACTTGTAATCACTCCTTTGATCCATCCATTTATACTTGGACTTCTAATGTCGCTAGTGTGAAAATAACAGAGGTTGATAATCGATTTGTAGGTAGTCTTGTTGGCAGTGTTGTTTCGCCAAATGTTAAAGTAACCGTTGAAACAAAAGTAGCAGGTATGCAAATATCTGATACAGTGTTTAAACAAAGCTATAGAACCTATACCTACAATGGTAATTATAGTTTTAATAACATATACGACTTTACCTATAGTTTTAATTTAAAGAATACCTCTTCAACGGATGCAAGAGCTATTTGCTATTATTATTTCTATGACAAAGAGGGTAAACTAATTACACAGGAGTACGAAGATTATGATTATAAATATGTACTTGCTAACGAGACCATCTCCGTATCTGGTTTATTATATCCTATTGCCGGTGGTATAAAATATGGAGATATTGGTTCTATAAAAATAGTCATTTATCCTAACTATCAATAATAATTCTATTAAAAGTACTAAACCCACATTATAACTTATAATAAAGGTTCTGTCTCATAGTAAAGTCTATGAGACAGAACCTTTTTCTACCGGCTTAGCCGGTGGCTTGCACTAGCCCAATAAGGACTTTTTCCCTGTTTGCGTCTATAGTTTTTCCATCACAAGTAATGCCCTCATAAGTTAAAGTTTTAACTTATGAGGGCATTTTAAATTTTTCGTTTTTATTCTTACTATGCTTAGGCTTTTCCTGAAGAACCTAATACTGTTTTAATCTTATGCTGTACTAACTGTTTTACATAATCTCTACCTACTGACAAATACTCTCTAGGATCAAAATGCTCAGGATGTGCTATGATATCTTGGCGAACTCCGGCTGTCATGGCAAGACGAAGGTCAGAGTCGATATTAATCTTACATACTGCTGATTTAGCAGCCTGTCGTAACATCTCTTCTGGAATACCAATGGCATTATCCATGACGCCACCAAATTTACGAATCATTTCAACATACTCCTGATTAACAGAAGAGGAACCATGTAAAACGATAGGGAAATTAGGAAGACGTGTCTCAATCTCAGATAAGATATCAAAACGAAGTTCTGGCTTTTGTCCTGGTTTAAACTTAAATGCACCGTGGCTGGTACCAATAGCAATGGCTAGAGAATCTACTCCTGTTCTAGTAACAAACTCTTCTACTTCATCTGGTTGAGTATAAGAGGAATCCTCAGCCGATACATTAACATCATCTTCGATTCCTGCTAATTTTCCTAACTCGCCCTCTACTACAACTCCATGAGCATGGGCATACTCTACTACCTTCTTGGTTAAAGCAATATTTTCCTCAAAGTTGTACTTAGAGCCATCAATCATGACAGAGGTAAAGCCTCCATCAATACATGCTTTACATATCTCAAAGTCAGCACCATGATCTAAGTGAAGTGCCATTGGGATATCTACTTCCAAGGTTGCAGCTTCGACTAATTTCATTAAATAGTTATGTTTTGCGTACTTCCTTGCACCAGCGGAAACCTGAAGGATAACTGGAGATTTTTCCTCTCCTGCAGCTTCTGTAATGGCTTGGATAATCTCCATGTTGTTTACATTAAATGCACCAACAGCATAGCCACCACTATAGGCTTTTTTGAACATCTCGGTTGTTGTAACTAATGGCATAACATGTAACCTCTTTTCTTCCTATTATAGTTTTTATATTAAGTGGCTCCCATCTATGACAGAGCTACTACATAGCCTTTTTATAAACTGCTTAACTCCTGACAGGTGGTAAAGAATGGTCTTACTCGGTTTAGAATAACCTGAACCCCGCCTTTCTGATTCGCTTCTATATTAATTGGGATGATAGGATCATGTAAGGACATACGAACTAGGATCCATCCACTGACCTCTTCATCCTGAAAAGAAATACGCACACCTTCAAAGTTATCTTTCACGATATGGAAGGTTGGCTGACCTTCTGCATAGGCAATAAAATCCTGCAGCACTGACTGTCCATACGTCTTAAAATCCTCCGTCTTTATGGTGAGCCTGTACTCCTCTGATTCCGCTGGATACTTTAAGGCAGCAATCAGATTCTTCAGCTCCTTATTTTCTTTACGAAGCTTTGCCATCTTGCATATGATCTTGACTGACATATAGGCACCGTCATCTGAGAAATAATTTTCTTTTAGTGCACCATGGCCAGAAGTCTCAATGGCCAGATGACTTTCCTCTCCTATACTGTTCAGTCTAACTGATTCATTGATTACATTTTTATAGCCTCGTTTGAAGCGCAAATGCTTCATATGCAAATCCTTCTCAAGGAATTCTGTCAAATAGTCAGAAGTAACGGAGTCTGTAACAACTGTTGTCTTAGGATACTTCTCTGATACGATGGCTGCCATTAAGGCAATCAGTGCATTACGGTTAACCTCCTGCCCGTCAGACATTACAACTGCAGCTCGGTCTCCATCACAATCAAAGATTACACCCAGATCAGCCTTGCTACTTACCGTGGCCTTCTGTATCGCTTCCATCGCATGAGGATTCTCAGGATTAGGAATATGATTTGGGAAAGAACCGTCAGGATCTAAAAATACACTTCCTGTGGTATCTGCACCTAATGGCTCCAGTATCTCTCTGGTAAAGAAGCCACATGCACCATTCCCTGCATCTACTACAATTTTTAAGCCCTTTAGCGGATGCTCATAATCCTCTGCCTGGACTTCTTGTTTGATTATAT
>JAEYRR010000017.1 GCA_023435505.1 Bacillota bacterium
GCAAGGAGATTGACGCGCAATACTATGAGTTGAAAGAAGGCAGCATTATTGTCACGCTGAAAGCCGATTATCTGGCAACGCTTCCTGTCGGAATACATACGCTGGGCATTCAGTCCTCCACTGGCACAGCTTCGACAGAATTTAATATTACGGCAAAGACGGAGGACAAAGCCCCTTCAAAACCTGGAGACACAGATTCTCCAAAGACAGAGGACAAAACTCCATCAAAACCTGGAGACACAGATTCTCCAAAGACTGGAGACAACAGCAATATGCAGCTATGGATTGGCCTGCTGTTGGTTTCAGGCGGCGTGCTTACCGCAATCAGTATCAAAAGCAGAAAAAGAAAAGTAGTGAAATAGTTCAGAGTGAGGACAAAAGCCTTCCTGTGGTGTAAAGCCACAGGAAGGCTTTTGTTATGGGATTATTGGTTGTGTTCTTTATAGTCCTAAATCTCGTAGAATGCTCTCTGGAATTCGCAGGTTACCACGACCTGTACCGAGATCGATATCAGGTTTCACTAGACCGTGATAATCTGATCCACCGGTAATAATTAGATCGTATTTACGGGCCAGAGATCTGACATAGGCTTCGTCGTTATTGATATTATTGCTGTATATGGCTTCAATGCCTAAAAGACCATAGAATTTTAACTCCTGTATAAGTGTTTCCAATTGAAGGGATGGCAATTTGTAGAGAAGAGGATGTGCCAATACTGGAACACCACCTGCCTGTAGTATCAATTCGATAGCTTTTTTGGGAGACAGATATTCTCTTGTAACATAATATGGAGTGGAAGAATCCAAATATTTGGTAAATGCCTCTTTCATGGAGGAGACATAGCCTTCTTTCAACATAAATTTGGCAAAATGTGCTCTTGTAAGAATAGCATCTTTACAATCCTCTTTCATTTTTTCAACGGTAATAGGTATGCCTGCTTCCTGTAGATTACGGCACATTTTATGGTTTCTATCTTCCCTTTCCTCTGCAGCTTCTTTTAGAACCTGTAACAAGGCAGGACTGTGATGGTTTATGCATAAGCCTAATATATGAATATCCCCCCCTTGATAGGATGCAGATAACTCCGTACCAGGGATGACTGTTACGTCAGAACCTTTTAAGGAAGCTGCTTTGGCAGCTAGTATTGCTTCGTCTACACCATCTACAGTGTCATGGTCTGTTAAGGCAAAGGCCAAGAGTCCTCTTTCGATAGCCAGTGATACAAGCTCAGTAGGTGAGAGAGTACCATCTGAATAGTTAGAATGAACATGTAAATCTATGAATTTCATTGGTAGTTACCTCCTCTATGTGGAAAGTATAACATATAATAACTAGAAAACAAGCATAGAACTATTGGTAACCTAATATATTCTAATAAAGGTTTTATGTTTAGAATGGCTTGAAGGAGGAACATTGATGCAACGGGTATCACTAAGATCAGGAAAGGCTTTGCTTATTGTAAAGGCTTTACTTATTACGTATATTATCACAGCTCTGCTATTGCTTTTACTGGCATTGATTATGTATAAGCTTGATCCACCGGGAGCAGTCATCAGCATTGGGCTGGTTCTTATCTATATAATTTCCAGCTTTGTAGGTGGATACATAATGGGCAATGCAAAAAAAGAGAAACGTTTTCTATGGGGTATAGCCATGGGATTAGTGTATTTTATGATTATTTTTATCGTTTCTATAATCTTTAGTAAGGATGTATTTGGCAGTATGGGAAGCATTGTCTCTGTGCTTTGTATGTGTGGATTAGGTGGTATGCTAGGGGGAATGGTGAGCTAGACTTAATGTAAAAGAGTGCATAAGATTTTTGACATAATATACAACTTATGGTATAATACCCACAAATTGCTATTATAGGAAACATAGACCAAAGCTTGATGGTTCCTACAATTAAGAAATAATGGCATATGTAATCATGCAAAGAGGAGGCAATATACATGAAGCGTATTAAAACTTTACAGACTAAGAGTTTTAAAGATACCGTGAAAAAAGGTGGATGTGGTGAATGTCAGACTTCTTGTCAATCAGCTTGCAAGACATCTTGTACAGTTGGTAATCAGACCTGTGAGAACAATAATTAAAGGTTAGCAGCGACCTCGGTCGCTGCTTTATTATGTAGAAGGAGAACTGTCGTGGTACATCAGTACAAAAATAATGGTTATAACATCGTGTTAGATGTAAATAGTGGTAGTGTCCATGTTGTAGATGATTTATGCTATGATATGATAGCAATGTTTGAACACTCAGATGATCAGACAATCATCTCTACTATGTTAGACAAATATCAGAAGGATGGAATTACCTCAGAAGATATTGAGGAAACCTTACAGGATATCCAGAGCCTGAAGGAGGACAATGCGCTATTTTCTCAGGATATCTATGAAGATAAGATTATAGATTTTAAGAAACGTAAAACAGTTGTAAAGGCTTTATGTCTGCACATTGCGCATGACTGTAATCTGGCATGTAAATACTGTTTTGCAGAAGAGGGGGAATATAAGGGGAGAAGAGCTCTTATGTCCCTTGAGGTTGGTAAAAAAGCCATTGATTTTCTTATCGCAAACTCCGGTAACCGCCACAATCTAGAAGTGGACTTCTTTGGTGGGGAACCACTAATGAACTGGGATGTGGTAAAGTTAATCGTGCAATATGGTCGTGAACAGGAAAAGTTACATAATAAGAAATTCCGTTTTACATTAACCACTAATGGCGTTTTGTTAAATCAAGAAATCATGGATTTCGCCAATAAAGAAATGAGTAACGTGGTACTTAGCATTGATGGACGAAAAGAGATCAATGATAGGATGCGTCCGAGTCGTAACGGAAAAGGCAGCTATGATCTGATTCTTCCGAAGTTTCAGGAGTTAGCAGAACAGAGAAACCAGATGAATTATTATGTAAGGGGAACCTTTACTCATAATAATCTGGACTTTTCCAAGGATGTGCTACATCTGGCGGACCTTGGCTTTAAGCAGATATCTGTAGAGCCTGTTGTGGCGCCTGCCGCAGAAAGCTATGCCATTACGGAAGAAGATATAGAACAGATTTGTAAGGAATATGATGCTCTTGCGACTGAAATGCTGAAACGTAAGAAAGAGGGCAGAGGCTTTAATTTCTTTCATTTTATGATTGATCTGGAAGGCGGACCATGTGTCTACAAAAGACTTTCCGGTTGTGGTTCGGGCATTGAATATCTGGCAGTCACTCCTTGGGGTGACCTATATCCATGTCATCAGTTCGTGGGAACAGAAGAATATAAGATGGGAACTGTATTTGAGGGAATTACTACTCCTGAGATACAGGATGAATTCAAATGCTGCAATGTATACACGAAAGAGGAATGTAAAAAGTGCTTTGCTAAGTTCTACTGCAGCGGTGGCTGTGCCGCCAATGCATTTAATTTTAATAGTGATATCAACAGTACCTATGAAATAGGCTGTAAGCTTCAAAGAAAGCGTGTGGAAAGCGCTCTGATGATAAAAGCGGCACAAGCAGAAGATTAGTAAGTAAGGAACCTGTTACAGTATATGTATCAGGTTCCTTTTGTCGTGCGCCTAGCGTCGCACTTACTCGCTTTTTTCACAGTTTGTTCAAATATTTTTTAAGTTTCACTTAAGTTTTCACAGTTATAATAACCTTGTAAATAGTTAAGGAGGATAAAATATGGGAGTGCAAATGGTATTTAAACGATATGAATTAAAGTATCTAATTACCAGACAACAAAAGAACCACATCATCCTGGCCATGCAGCCTTATATGAAAATAGACAAATATGGACGTACAACGATTCGAAATCTTTATTTTGATACAGATAACTATCGACTCATCAGACGCTCTTTGGAAAAACCAGTCTACAAAGAAAAGCTTAGAATCCGCAGTTACAAACCTGTTGAACAAGATGACCTTGTCTTTGTAGAACTAAAGAAAAAATATCAGTCCGTGGTTTACAAAAGGCGAGAGATGTTTACAGAACAACAGTGCATGGACTGGTTATTAAAGGGCGGGGACATGCCGAAGGATAATCAAATATGTAAAGAGATTGATTATGTTTGTAAGTATTATGAAAACCTTCATCCAACCGTATTTCTTTCTTATGAAAGAGAGGC
>JAEYRR010000033.1 GCA_023435505.1 Bacillota bacterium
ATATACCGCCAAGCAATTGGTAAGGGTGGAATGGTGGTGTAAGAGACCACCGCCTGTTTGGTAACAAACAGGGCGGCTGTAAACCCCACTCGAAGCAAGACCGAATTACAAGCGATACGGCGGCCCGTCGTGTTTGTGGGTAGGTTGCTGGAGCCTAGTGGTGACATTAGGCCAAGATAGATGATCATCTAATACAGAACTCGGCTTATAGTGTTAGTCAGATTAAAAAGAAATGGCATAGGACAAAAACTTTATACAAGTTTCTGTCCTATGCCATTTCTTTATGTATACTCTCCCTATTCTGCTGATGAAAACATCTATAAAGACAAACGCTTCCGTAATTTATGGCGCTTCCTATAGAACTTTATAAACATCACTACATACACAACGAATAACAATATGTAAATGGCAAATACTACCTTATTGAAAAATGTTCCTGCTACAAACTGTAACACTAACTGTGGACATATCATAGCAAAGAAAATCACCAGGCATGGAATCATCCTTCCACGATAAACCCTGTCAATCATATCTAGCTTAGACACATCATCACTAAAAATACTGTCTTCCTTACTGTTCTCCTCTGCTAATTTTCGAAAATAGCTGTAACCCACCACATCGCATAAATGCTCCCAGCCACAATCCCTATACATCTGTAAATAGGCTTGCCGATCTCTTAGTCCATCCTGATTATAATCCAACTGATAAATCACGTTGGCTGGTTCACATTTTTCAAACACATAAAAGCAAGGCAATACATACTTCACAAATTTCCAGCCTTTTCTATGCATCTTAGATAAATACTCCTGTTCCTCCTCATATTCCGGAACTGTATAATAACGAATTCCTATTTTACCCATCTCTCTATCTCCTCCACGTTTCTAAATAGTCTTTTTATCCTACTAATCTCAAGATTTAGTACCTCTTCTCCAAGCTTAGTAATGCTGTAGATCTTTCTTTTGTCTTCTTCTCTTAAAAACTGAATTAATCTATCCTTCTCCATCTTAGATAAACTTCCATACATGGTTCCAGGACTAATGCAAATCTCCCCATTTGTCATCTCCTTCACCTTTTGCACGATATTGTACCCATGCATTTCCTCCCTAAGGCACAAAAGAATATAAAACCCTGTCTCTGTCATCGGTACATATACTTTTTTAAGATGTACATCCATATTTCACACCTCCCTTTTCTATTCTTTACTTCGATATATCTCACCTCGATATATCGTACTACGATATAACTATATCGCTCTGCGATATAGTTGTCAACCCTTAATTTATCATTTTATGAATATTTTGGTATAACCATGACTGCCAATCTCTTCCCTTTCCCTTTCCTTATCCGTTTCTCATATCCTTTGGTTTTCATCCCACGTTATTTCACTTAAGCTCTGGACAACCGTGGAAGCCTCTGCTGAACACGGTTGGACTTCTTGGAGTTTTGTGAAACTCTCTACCCGTGGGATGAAAACCATTCCGTATGCCACATCTCTTTTCCCTTTCCAAACTCTTCCCCTTCCCTTCCCTTCCCGTCTCTCATGTCCTTTGGTTTTCATCCCTCTAACTTCGGACAACCGTGGAAGCCTATGCTGAACACGGTTGGACTTCTTCCAGTTTTGTGAAACTCTCTACCCGCGGGATGAAAACCATACCGTTAGCCATATCTCTTTCCCTTCCCTTTCCCTATCCTTTTCCCTTCCCGTCTCTCATGCCCTTTGGTTTTCATCCCTCTAACTCCGGACAACCGTGGAAGCCTCTGCTGAACACGGTTGGACTTCTTCCAGTTTTGTGAAACTCTCTACCCGTGGGATGAAAACCATTCCGTTAGCCACATCTCTTTCTCTTTTATTCCCTTTCCCTTTTATTCCCTTTCCCTTTCTCTTTCCTTATCTTCCGTCCTTCAAGTGGTACTTAGGTTAGGTACATGGCTTTCCTGGGGCGCTTGCGGTCAAACCATCTCTTGGGGGACTGTTTGAACTCGTTGGTACTTAGGCTAGGTACATGGCTTTCCCCGGAAATCCGGCTTCTAAACTCTTGTCCCTTTTATAGGATTGGCATGCGTAAGCATGACAAAAGAAGGCCCGGATGGGCATTGGTGGAAATCTTCCAACCAATGCCCATCCAGGCCTTCTTTAGCGTAGCGAATCCTATAAAAGGGTGTGTAACCTGCCGTACCGGATTACGGGGACAGCCATCTAGCCTTACGTACCACTACGAGTTTAATCCAAGCGAAAGCGGGTCCCCTAAGAGATGGTTTCGCCGCAAAGCGTAAGCCCCAGAGAAGCCATCTAACCTTAGTACCACCTTTCTATACATTAAAACAACTGCCTCCTACAAACTCTCGCAAAATGGAGTTCCTTGGCACATCCTCACTACTAATACCTACAAAATAATCTAAAAACTTCAGAAGCCTCTTGGCCTCAATATACTCTGGTGAATCCTTTGGAATCCCAAAAAGAATTGGCTCGGCAAATTGCTTTAACACTGCCAGTTCATAAATCATGGCACTGTTAAACATTGCATCCGCCTCCTCCTGGAATGGGAAAATATATCTTTCCTCTCCCCGACGTACACTGGACCACATAGCGATGGTATCCTTAGCTGACGTTCCCCTTGTTCTAGCGTCCCGGACCATACGGCGAAGTAACCGGCCGTCTGTGGTAGGAATCCTGTTGTGCTCGTCAATATTAAGCTGCGTCAGGGCACTGATGTAAATCTTAAACTTGCTTTCCTTTGGTAGAGAATATGACAATTTATCGTTAAGTCCATGAATCCCTTCGATTACCAGAATGTCGTCAGGCCCTAAGGTCTTATAACGGCCTTTGTATTCACGTCTTCCGGTTTTAAAATTGTAGCTTGGAAGCTCCACGGTCTTACCGGCTAATAGATCTGTCATATCTTGGTTAAATTGCTTTGTATCGATTGCTTCCAGGCATTCATAATTATAGTTTCCGTTCTCATCCTTTGGCGTATGTTCACGGTCACAGAAATAGTCATCCACCGCAATCGGATGAGGATTTAATCCAAAGGTCCTAAGCTGAATAGAAAGTCTGTGGGAAAATGTCGTCTTTCCGGAAGAAGATGGTCCTGCTATCATGATAAATTTCTTATCCGGCTGATCTGCAATCTGAGCTGCAATCTCTCCAATTTTCTTTTCCTGTAATGCCTCCTGCACAAGAATCAGCTCACCTGCTCCACCTTTACAGATTTCGTCATTGAGGGCTCCGACAGTATCAATCCCCATCTTCTTTCCCCAGTTATTCGACTCCCTTAAGGTCTCATAAAGTTTTGGAGTAGGCACAAAAGGTTGTAATTTAGTAGGAGCTTTCTTGTATGGAAGTATCATAATAAAGCCATCTTCATAAAGCGCCAGATCAAAATATTTTAAGATACCTGTTCTGGCAGGCATATATCCGTAATAGTAATCTTCAAAGCCATCCAGATTATATATATTAGCCTTACTGACACGACGGTATTTAAATAGCTTCTGCTTATCATACATCCCATAATGGAAGAACAAATCAATGGCATCGTCAGTATTTATGGAAAATTTCTTAAAAGGCAGGTCCTGCTCCACCATAGACCTCATTCTTTCCTTCACCTTGTCAAGAATCCCCTGGGTAAGCTTCTTCTTTCCTTCCATTTCACAGTAAAACGCATTGCCTAATGAAAATTCTATATAAATCTTGTCTATATTGCTTCTACCCATCTCTTGGTACATTGCTTTTAACATTAATAAAGACATACCTCGGATATAAGTTTTATGCCCCACATCGTCCTGAGTAGTAAGAAAACTTATTTTGCAATCCTTTAGGATAGGTTTTGGCAATTCTCTCAGCTTGTTGTCTACAAAAGCCAGAATAATATCATTTTCATAATCTTTCTGAAATTCTTTACTTACTTCTAAGAGTGTGGTTCCCTTCTCATATTCCCTTATCTGCCCGTTTACTTCACACCTAAGCAATTTTTCCATAAACTCTCCTTCCTCTAAGCCAAACCATTCTGTCGATTATATAATCTGAAAAGGACCCTCTTCCTTAGCAGAAATTATCTCTATTTCATTTGGTATTCCTACATAATTGTGATCTGCTTTATACAGATAATCATATAAATAACCTCTCATGAAATCAACAAATAGCTGTTCTGTGCCGAAATGACCTGCATCAATAATCATCAGGCCTTCTTCTAAAGCATCCAGAGCTGCATGGTGGTCGATATCTCCTGTGATAAGAACATCTGCTTTCACCTTTAAGGCATTCTTAATGACACTTTTCCCTGAACCAGGACTAACTGCCACTGTAGCTATCTTGCGATTCATATTACCAGACACCTTTACGTATGGCAGTTTTAATACATTTTTCACATTCTGCACCAGTTCTTCAAACAGCATATCGCGGCTTAGATAACCATAGCAGCCAATTCCTGCAACATTTCCTCTATTCTCCAGTTTATAAACATCATAAGCCACTTCTTCGTAAGGATGAACGCGAAGCATGGCCTGTATCGTGGTATCCAGTCGTTCCGGTCTTACGATGGTTTCTAATCTGACTTCCTGGGCATAGGTCATCTTATTTTCTTCCCCAATATATGGTTTAGTTCCAGGTAAAGGCTTAAAGTTACCAATTCCCTGGGCTCCAAAGCTACAACCTGAGTAGTTGCCAATATGACCGGCATCTTCCTTAATAAACGCCTGACGCACCAGATCCACACTATCTACTGGCACATAGACAACTAATTTGTACAGGGTTTCCTCATAAGTTTTATCTAAAATCTTTGGACTGGTAATTCCAATTCTTCTTGCAGCCTCTCTCGCCATCACTGCTACATCAAAATTGGTATGCATGGCATAACAAGAAATATTCTTACTAATCAATTTAATTAGCTTTCTACCCTGAGCATTTTTATAATTCACTTGTTTGATTGGTGAAAATAGAATTGGATGATGAGTGATGAGCATATCCACATTGGCTGCCAAACATTGATCCACTACACTTTCACTGGCATCTAAGGCCACCATAATTTTATGGACTTCCTGATCCTCTCTACCAATCAGAAGACCTACATTATCCCAATCCTCGGCCAATTTCTTTGGCGCTAACTGTTCTAATCCTAGTATAATATCCCTACCTAGCATAATACCTTAATCCCCCTTCCAGTATCTTAATATCATGTTCCAGTTCTAAGAGTCTCTGTTCATACTCTTGTGGTTTTCTTGATAACTGCTTTCTTATATTTTCCCGTTTTTTTAATTCTACGTGCAAATATTCATTTAATACAGGATTCTTATGTTCCAGCAGATATTCTCCATATCTGTCAAAAAGGCTT
This sequence comes from Bacillota bacterium, assembly GCA_023435505.1. Taxonomy (GTDB): domain Bacteria; phylum Bacillota; class Clostridia; order Lachnospirales; family Lachnospiraceae; genus KM106-2. The sequence continues at coordinate 5,328 of JAEYRR010000033.1, forward strand.
TGATAAAGTGCATCTATGTTCTTGGTTGTGTTCTCTGCGCACTTATCCCTTAAAGCCTTCATCATCATGTAATACTTTCCATCCTCTTTCACCATGTTCTCCATAACTATTTTAAAACCATGATGTCGTAGATATTCCCTTACTAAGAAAATCTCTGAATGCGGGGACAAAATAAGTTCTTCCACTTGCTCCACTACATCCTCCCTGGCTGATAGGATGTCTACTGTCAATGCTC
>JAEYRR010000077.1 GCA_023435505.1 Bacillota bacterium
ACATAATTCCCATCTGTCAATATAGTTGCGTTATCGCTAAACCCACTTACCTTCGAGATCTCAGGCTCTTTACCTAGAGTTGTGGTGACAGTATTAAGGCCGAGCTATGATAACATATCCTGACTACTTTTACCGAAATCAATGTTATAGGAGGCCCCATATCGATCATTGGTAAATACTAACGTTTTACCTGCCTGAATAGCTCCTGATGTAGACGTAAGTGTCACACCCATTGTGTCACAAAGCTTATGGATACTATCAAATGCAGTATCTAGCGTAACACCCGCTGGTATAGTAACCGTCTCTCCATTGATGCAGAACGCACCTCCGGGACAATTTCCCGCTTGCACTGTACCTTGACCTGTAACTGTAGTCTTTGTAGCAGGATTTTTAACATCAACTACATAATCCTGGGGCTCTACTTCATCAGAGATGTATAGGACATCTACTGCTTTATTGGAGGAAAGGGTTTTTCGGTCCAATGTGCCATCTAACAAAGACTTAGTATTAAACTCTGTTGTAGAGGAAATTCTGTCTATCTCTTCTTTTAACTGATCTACTTCGCTCTGAATTGCTGCTCTATCATCTGAGTTAAGGGTTCCATTTGCTGCTTGGACCGACAATTCCCTCATACGTTGCAACATAGATTGAACTTCGTTTAAAGCTCCCTCTGCTGTCTGGATAACAGATACTGCATCTGCAGAGTTTCGACTGGCCTGCTCCAATGCAGCAATCTGTGTCTTCATCTTTGTAGATATAGCCATTCCTGCTGCATCGTCAGCAGCTTTATTAATTCGAAAACCGGTGGATAAACGCTCTAAGGCTTTCTCCATATTAGCATTTGCCTTCTTTAATGATTTGTTGGTATTAAGAGCTGATATATTGTGATTTATTCTCATCGCTTTCACCCTTTCTATTATGTGGTTGCTTGCATTGCATATTTGATAAATGTCTTTGCTACTTGATACAGAACCTGGTTGGAGGACTTCTCTCCCACTGGTTTCTCAGAGATATCTGTTCGATAGAATTCTTTTGCTTTGCGGTTCATTGTTATGATAAATTCCCCAGTCTTTAATCCAAGGTCTTCGAAATCTTGTCTAATAGCACTTTCCTGGAATTTCAACTGATCCACAACCTGGCTGTTATCACAGATCAGATACCCCTGTAGAGTGTCACCTTTCACTGTGGCTACACCATCTAAAGTCCCAAACTGTTCACTACTCATCTGTACTTTTACAGATGATGTCTTTTGCTGCCCTTCTACCAGTTTAACCTTAAGATTTAGAACATCTTCTCCCATTACTACAGGAATCTCAAAAGTCTGCTGATGACTTAAGCTCCCTGCCAATTGAATACAGTTTTGATATCTTGTTATCTGTCTAATCTGCTCCGTGGTTACATTCTCACTCTCCATCGCCTTGTCAAACATCCTACCAAGCTCTCCTGACAGAGCCTTAAGCGCTTCTCTAAAAGAGTCTTCGCCCAGGTTTTCTACATAACCCTCATAGTTAACAAGAATGTCAGTCTCCAGTTCGCTATCCAGATCTTTAGCCTGATTCTTAATCTGCTTATAGAGGGTAGATCCCTCTGCCATAAGAAGACTTGCCGCCTCCAACCGGTCTGCACTAACCGATTGATTATTTGCCACTAATATGGCAGCCTCTTTTGTTTCCCATAATTATCTATGAATTCTTTATATCGATACTCTTCATACTGGGAAGTAGTCTCCTGCGCCAATTGCTTGCTCTCTTCATAAAGCTTTTCTATCTCTAGCTCCATAAAGTCATCCATGGTATCCGGGTTATAGGTACGATCTATTAGGTCAGGCTCCAGCTGTTCATATACCTGATGAGTCATCTGTCTTCCTATATATACCTTGTTGATCTGTTGAGAGATGGAGGTACCATTATTTATAATATCAACTCCTCCAAAACCATCATCTACGGAGATATCCATTCCTTCCTTTTTCTTGCTCCTGACTGCTGTCAGAAGATTCCCCAGAGTAAGCTCTTGATTCGCTTTCACTACTGCACCTACTGCCGCACCATCTGATTTCTCAACCTGATAAAGCAGGCGATAGACACCTATATAAGCGTCCCGTTCCTCTTTGGTAAGACTCTTTTTCTGGTCCAGTTTATATAGATATTCGCTAAATTTATCCTCTGAGGTCGTATCTAAAGACTCTTTAACCTCTTCTAGCCTGTCACTTAGTTCAGACAGAGGTACCTCAAGGGGATTGTTTCCTTCCATAATTAAAGATACTGCCACCTGAGGGGTTAGGCCTGAGACAACCTTCTGAACCTGTAACAGATATCCTTTCATCTGTTCCACATTCTCATAAGTAATCTCTATAGAATTATACCCCAGTATACGCACTGCCTGACGATTGCTATCCGTTACATCCATGCCCAACTCCTCAAGTAGAGGATCCACAGAGGCAAATGCCTTTTTCATGGAATCACCCAGGTCTCTTCGAGGAGCTGTCATTAGAGTCTCGTAGGATGCCATTTTTGAAGCAGTTTGAGTAGCACCTGCAACTTGAGTCCTCTCTGATCCTTCTTCATACAACCCATTTAAAGTGATGGTACCTCTCATAGTGAAGGTCGTAGCTAAGACTACATCGGGCATCGTCTTTATCTGGTCAACCATCTGGTCTGTAGCCGTTAGTAAATCTATCTGCTTATCATCTGGCTCTATACCTGCTGCCTGATAGAACTGTCTGTAATAAGAATCTTCCATGGCTTTTAGCTGATTAATTATATTCTCCAGATTTTCCGTATCCACCTCAATTCCCTGTTGATAGAGGCGGTAACAGTTCTCCATAGTCAGCTTCTGACGAATTTCCTCTAACTGCCTTCTGGCTGTGATATTCTTAATGTCTGTCGGATTAGAACTTGTAGCATTCTGATACTGACTAATATTCTGTAGGGTAATAGCTTCCTCTGGTCCTAGCTGCTCAGCAGCTTCTCCTGATAGTTGTCCTACAAGATCCATCGTAGCGACGGTCTTACTAATAGTATCTCTACTCTTCTGGGCCTGTATAAGATCAGTCCTCTCTGGATACTGATTCTCCGTCATGCCCTGGATACACTGTT
>JAEYRR010000175.1 GCA_023435505.1 Bacillota bacterium
TTCCGGCAAAATACAGAACAGTTATCCACCTTTATTATTATGAGGGCTATTCCACTAGGGAAATTGCGAACCTAACAGATCAGAAAGAAACAACTGTGCGTTCCCTTATGACGCGCGCAAGAGCACAGTTAAAAGAAACGCTGAGTAAGGATAACATTAATTAAATCCCTAGAAATTTATACATAACAGACTCTGTAGAAAGGAGTTAGTATTTTGGAAAATAAATTTATTTGTGACGAAAATAACATCGATGATGCTAGAATAAGAAAAACCTATCAATCCTATATGGATGATATTATTGTTGATACAAATTTACATCAAACGCTACTTCAAGTACCAATAACAACCTCATCCAAAAGTAATCAAAGAAGTGCTACTATCCGGCAGTTTTCCCATATAGCCGCTGGTGTCTGTATAGTGCTGTTTAGCCTAGGTCTCCTTGGTACTCTATTCTTTAGTGGCGGTAGAGGTAAATCAGACACCATGAACTCAGCTCCTAAAGCTGATGCCGAAAAAACTAATTCATCTAGTAAAGACATAGCTAGTGAAAGTATTCAAAAATCCGGATATAAGGACCAGCCTGTTTACATGACTCAGGAGGATTCCACCACCTATACAAGATTTGTCAATATATTTGAAGAAGCAAACAACTCCTACACTGATGATTCCACACTAGATTATCCAGCCTCTGAATTTCAAGATGAAGTTCCTATACAGGAATCCACAAGTGAAATTAAGGACACCTTAATAGGAAAGCTTCCGAAAAGTCTTCAATATAGTGAGTTTCTACAAGATCGAAGTTTAGATATTAAGAATAAAAAAGCTAGTCTTTCCTCTTATTACTATCTATCCACTGACACCATGTCAGGCAGGCTTATAGCAAACGTACATCCTATTCTTGATTTTGAAAAGGATTTACTTATCTCAGCAGAAGATAAGTTGCTCTACAGCCTAAACCCTATAGAGAATCCTAAATTACCGGCTGATATGAAGGATTACAGCAATCTGCTTCTATACCCTATATTTACCACCGACACCTTGTCAAAGGATGCCATTGTTTCTAGGTTAAACATATCAGGGCAGGGTACCAAATCTATTTCCTTTGGCGTTTATAAGAATGGCTATGTAATCACCTACGAAGCATTAGGCCTTGATGCCAACGGATTAGCTGAGCTAATATTAAATTAAGCACTATTCAAACACTTTATGTTTAAGGTCCCTTCTTGGTATACAACCAAGAAGGGACCTTTTGCTTACTAAACTACCTTAATCTGACACATCTTCATCGCTTCAAGGGCGTTTTTGTGACTTTCTATCGTTACCCCTGCACAACAGTTTTCCCTTATCTCGATCATAAGCTCCGGTACTGCTGCTTTAATCAGTATTGCATTACTAATAACGCAGATATCTGTACAAAGTCCCACTAAGGTTACCTTAGAAAGTCCTTTCTCCTGGTATAAGCTCTTTACATATTGAGCAAGATCCATGGAACCAAAGGTTGGCTTTTCAAAGATCCTACTGTTCTTCTTTTTAGCCACTGCCTGTATTCTCTCGTTAAGCTGCCAGCCATCACTACCTTTGATACAGTGGATTACAGGCAGGTTCTGTCCCTCCTGTGTGTTAAGATAATGCTCTTCATGGGTATCCATGGTAAAGACTACTTCCCCTGAAAAGTCTTCAATCTGTGCAATGACATTATCTACGATTGCCTGAGCTTCTTTCGTTCCCAATGCTCCGTCGATAAAATCTTTCTGCATATCAACAACGATTAATAATTCCATTATAACCCCCACCTTTTCTCTATTGAGGAAATTATAGGTAACATTCCTATCCTTGTCAAGATGAGTGTAAAATTGTATATAGCCATTTACAGAGAAAAACGTACCTTATAAGTTTCCAACCAGTAATTCATCTCTATTAAGTAAGCATATAGCTGAGGCGTTGCCATTAACTGACCAAACCAAGGAATACGGTATTCCGTTTTTGAATCCAGATAGGTCTGTATTGTCTTTCGGTTAATCAACTCATTTAATGGAGCCTGTTCATTATTTATAATATCTCTCAAACGTGTTTTTAAAATAGCTTCATAAGCCGGATGATAGGTCTTTGGATAAGGGCATTTCGGCCTGTATAAGATCTCCTGCGGAAGCAAATCCTTGGCTGCATCCTTCAGTAAGGCCTTTACCTCGCTATGATGGTATTTGTATTCCCAAGGCACATTGTAAAGATACTGGATAAGCCTATGATCAGCAAATGGAACCCTGACTTCAAGCCCTGCAAACATTGTCATTCTATCCTTCCGGTCAAGTAAGGTGGTCATAAACCAAGAAGTATTTAGATAACTGATTTCTCGGTATCTGGCTTGTTCTCTGCTTTCACTTGTTAGTTTTGGAGTCCTTTTCATGGTCTTTTCATATTCTAGCCCTACATAGCCCTCCAGATCCAGAATGTCTAACAGTTCTGCCTTTAAGATTCCTTTTCTGTAATCCAAATTCTTTGACCATGGAAAAACAGGTTTATCAAAGACCTCCTGGTCGCGAAACCATGGATACCCACCAAAGATTTCATCTGCACACTCCCCGGAGAGAGAAACTGTATGTTGTTTTTTGATTTCCTTGGAGAAATATAAAAGGGAGGAATCTACATCAGCCATTCCAGGTAAATCCTTCGCCAATACTGCATCATAG
>JAEYRR010000203.1 GCA_023435505.1 Bacillota bacterium
TGTTGAGATTAATGTTTAAGAGTACAGTACAGTAGAATATTGAGAATAGGAAAAGGGTGCTATAGACTAGATGACTAATAGCACCTTTTTTAATAAAATGTGCAACCATTTCAATTATTTTACGGGATATATAGTGAAGGAATAAAAGGAGGGGGATATGAATGGAAGATCAACAGATAGTGGACTTATACTGGCGCCGGGATGAGTCTGCTGTTGAAGAAACAGATAAGAAGTACAACCACTATCTTAAAAAGATTGCTTATAACGTTCTTTTTGATATAGAGGATAGTATGGAAAGTGTCAACGATACGTATTTAAAGGCATGGCATGCTATACCACCGCACAAGCCGGAGGTTCTTTCTACGTTCTTAGGGAAGATTGCCAGGCAGGTGTCCATTGATCTCTTTCGGAAACGAAACAGTCAAAAACGCCAGGCTTCCGAATATACCTTATCTTTGTCTGAACTGGAGGAGTGCGTAGGTACTAACTCTACACCGGAGCAGCATGTGGAACTTAAAGCTTTGGCGGATGCTATTAGTACATATCTTCGGACTTTATCAGCACAGTCCCGTAATATCTTCATCTGCAGGTATTACTATCTGGATTCCATCCGGGACATTGCTGCCTATTATAGTGCTAGCCAGTCCAAGATTAAGAGCAATTTGTTCCGTTCAAGAAATGGCTTAAAAGCCTATCTAGAAAAGGAGGGCATGTTATGAAATCCGAAAAAATAAGTGATGCAATGGGCTTAATAGAAGATGAGCTGATTACAGAGGCGGGGAAAAGCCGTGTAAAGCGCAGAAGAAAACCATTATGGATGGCAGGGATTGCTGTGGCAGCTTGTATTTGTTTGTTGGCTATAGGAATACTAAACTTTATCAGTCCTGCTGTTAAGACGTATGCCATTGCAGAGGCAAAGTATCCCACCATGATGCAGTATCCGGATGAGAAGGAATTTGTGGATAAGGCAACAGGAGAAACAGATTATGAGGCATATTCTGATGCCATAAGTAAATGGGAGAGAGAAACCGACAAACGTTTATTTGAATATCAGGTAGATAATTCCAAGCTGAGTCAATTTATGCTTACTTCCACTAGTGAGTTTCTCTCTGGTGCAAAGGACGAAAACAGGGTGTATTCACCACTGAATGTATATATGGCATTATGTATGCTGGCAGAAGTCAGTGGTGGCAATAGCCGGAATGAGATACTAGCAGTCCTTGGAGCGGATAGTATGGAAGAAGTAAGAAGCCAGGCATCTAATCTTTGGAATTCCAACTATAGTGATAATGGTGCAACCACCAGTATTCTGGCTAATTCCATGTGGTTAAACGAGAATATAAAGTTCAAAAAGGATACGATGAAGACGCTGGCAGAAAAGTATTATGCTTCTTCCTATCAGGGTACAATGGGTTCTGAGGACTTTAATAAAAAGATACAGGACTGGTTAAATGATCAGACTGGTGGATTGTTAAAGGAACAGGCAGCGGGAATAAAGCTTGATCCTAGCACGGTTATGGCCCTTGCTTCCACTATCTATTTTAAAGGTAAATGGAGTTCGGAATTTTTAAAAAATAATACAAAAGAGGGGAAATTCCATACTGCCAAAGGAGATATTACCTGTGATTTCATGCACATGACAATGATGGATGAATACTACTATGGTGAAGGTTTTTCAGCAGTAAAAAAGAATTTTGAAAATGCAGGCAATATGTGGCTCATCTTACCGGATGAAGGAGTCACTGCCGACGAATTAATAAAAGATGGAACCATTGTTAATTTACCGATGAAGGGAGGAACTAATAAATCCCTAACAATTAATCTATCCATGCCGAAGTTTGATGTGTCATCGGATTTTGATCTAAAGGATGGGTTAAAAGCGCTCGGAATAAAGGATGTATTTGATCCTAATAAATCCAATTTTGAACCAATGACGGAGGAAGTAAAGAATATATTCGTTTCAAAGGTGAAACACGCAGCCAGAGTTCAGGTAGATGAGAAGGGATGTACAGCTGCAGCTTATACAGTGATAGAAGAGTGCGGATCTGCTATGTCACCTGAGGATGAAGTGGACTTTGTCCTTGACAGACCATTTTTGTTTGTAATTACCAGTGCTACCAATACACCACTCTTTGCAGGGGTTGTAAATCAGCCTGTAGAGTAGATTATAAGGTCTTCTGCTTGTAGCAGAAGGCCTATTAAAAAATAAAAGGAAGATACTTACAGTTGAAAACCTATCATAGTCTTAGTATAATCAACACATAATACTATTACATAGCGTGTTACTGGTATGCAGGCATTAACTATGAAAATTCTTATTATCATAAGGATATTTATAGGTAATGCTTTTTTTGTGCTTTCCTATAGGTAATTCTTAATCGAAAAGGAGACATTTTATGAAAGACAAACTATTTGGTGTTCTGCAGCGTGTTGGTAGATCCTTCATGTTGCCAATCGCCATCCTGCCTGTCGCAGGCTTATTTCTTGGAATTGGCGGTTCCTTTACCAATCCGAACATGATTGAAGCCTATGGATTAACTAAAATTCTAGGTGAAGGTACCGTACTTTATACTTTATTAACCGTATTGAAGGCATGTGGTGATATTGTATTTGCCAATCTTCCTATTCTATTTGCTATGGGTGTTGCCATCGGTATGGCGAAGAGAGAAAAAGAAGTTGCAGCTTTATCTGCAGCCATTGCATATTTTGTTATGCACGCTGCAATTAATGCGATGATTCAGGTTCGTAACCTGGCAGAAGTATTACCATCCGGTTCTATTGCCTCAACAGTAGGTATTGAATCCTTACAGATGGGTGTATTTGGTGGTATCATTGTAGGTCTTGGTGTTGCAGCACTGCATAACCGTTTCTACAAGATCGAGCTTCCACAGGTATTAAGTTTCTTTGGTGGTACAAGATTCGTGCCAATCGTTAGTGCAGTTGTTTATTTATTTGTTGGTATCTTGATGTCCTTTATCTGGCCATCTGTACAAAATGGTATCTATGCCTTAGGTGATCTGGTTATGCGAAGCGGCTATGCTGGAACTTGGGTATATGGTTTCTTAGAAAGAGCATAAATCCCAATTGGTCTTCACCACGTATTCTATCTACCATTCTGGCAGACTGCAGTTGGTGGAACAGCAATAGTTGGTGGACAATTAATCGAAGGTGCACAAAACATCTTCTTTGCTGAGTTAGCAGATGGTTCCGTGACTAGATTTAGTGTTGAAGCTACTCGTTTTATGTCTGGTAAGTTCCCACTTATGATCTTCGGTCTTCCTGGTGCAGCGCTTGCAATGTACCGTACTGCAAAACCAGAAAAACGTAAGATTGCTGGTGGTCTGTTATTATCTGCAGCTTTAACTGCAGCTTTAACCGGTATTACAGAACCAATTGAATTTACCTTCTTATTTGTAGCTCCAATTTTATATGTAATTCACTGTGTATTTGCCGGCCTTGCATATATGTTAATGCATTTATTTAGAGTTGGTGTTGGTATGACCTTCTCCGGTGGTATTATCGACTTGACCTTATTTGGTATTCTTCAAGGTAATTCAAAAACCAACTGGATCTGGGTTGTAGTTATCGGAATTGTTTACTTTATTGTATATTATTTCTTATTCTCATTCTTAATCAAGAAATTCGACTTCAAGACTCCTGGTCGTGAAGAAGGAGAAGGAGATATCAAGCTTTATACAAGAGCAGATGTTAATGCAAGAAAAGGACAGGGTGGAGCTAATGCAGATGCGACAGCATTTGACCCTGTATCCGCTAGAATCGTATTAGGTCTTGGTGGCGTTGATAATATCTCTGACGTGGATTGTTGTGCAACTAGACTAAGATGTACGGTAAATGATGCAAATAAAGTAAACCAGGATCTGTTGAAAGAATCTGGTGCAGCAGGTATTATCTGTAAAGGACAAGGTGTTCAGGTAATCTATGGACCAAAAGTATCTGTAATCAAGTCCAATCTGGAAGATTATATGGATACAAAACAAGCCCGCACGATTACCCTTGCGGATATTAATGGAGAAGTTAAGGCAGAAGAAGAGAAGGCAGAGCCTACAAAAGAGGAACAGAAGACAGTTCCTTTTATAGAAGAAGAATTCTTCAGCCCTATAAAAGGTAAAGTTGCCCCTATCACTGAGATTAATGAGCCTGCATTAGCAGAGAAGATGATGGGAGACGGTGTTATTATA
>JAEYRR010000243.1 GCA_023435505.1 Bacillota bacterium
TTTCAGTTCTGCTTCCGGTGTTCCCTCTTCCGGTTTTGGAAGATATCTTTTAAACACCCTTTCAATAAGTAAGGAGCACAATAAACTAATTACTGCCGGAAGAAAAATCACTAATGGTATTACATGAACCATAGCAGTTCCTGCACCAAAAATCAACAATACTAAAACAATGGTAGTTGGCAAATGTTTTAAAGATACTAAAAAAGCCATCTTAAACATCTGAAATCTAGGAAGTGTAAATCTGGACAGAATCGGGAATAAAAAGCAATACCCACAGCTCATAATAATGGCCAGCATTATATATAGGTAGCGAAACACTACCATATTGGTTTCTGTAGCTCCATGGGTTACATTTAATCCAAAGTAAAAAATAACAACAAATACAACCAAAACAACTGTATAAATTGCTCCTGTTAAAAGATTTGTTTTGAAAGCATGCCAGAATTCATGCCATATATACCCTCTATCCTTACGTAATACCTTGGCTGTGGTATAGTAAAGGGCTGTTGTAGAAGCACCTATTGTAATAATAGGTATACAAAATACCGCCCATAAAACACTTAATAACATCACATCAAAGACTTTGGAAAGGGACGACAATGGTCCGCCTCCCTGATTAAAATTATCACTCATTGTGTTCTCCTTTATGTATTAGAAATAATCATTTCCAGGTTCCCTTTTATCCCAAAGGTTCCATATTCATATGGGATAATGAAATGGTCTCCCTTTTTTATAATATATTTATCCAGGTATCCCTGACCACTGATGACAGAGCATAGCATGAACCCATGCTCCTGCTTTAGCAAAACCTCGCCAAACACCGATAACCTGCTTACTGTGTAAAACTCACAGCTTACGAGCTGCTCTATGGAATACTCCTGCCCCTTTGTAACATATTTCGTGGAAGGAGTCTCCTGATATGGACACTGGATGACATCCATACTTTTTTGCAGTTGAAGTTCTCTAGGCTTACCATTTTGCAGACGGTCATAATCATACACCCGGTATGTAACATCACTATTTTGCTGTGTCTCTAACAGTAGGGTACCAGCTTTAATGGCATGAATCGTGCCAGGAGTAATCTGAAGAAAATCCCCTTTATGAATCTTTTTAGTATGAAGGAGTTCTTTATAACGGCCCTCCTCAATCATCTTCTTTAACTCTTCTTTGTCACCGGCATGGTGCCCTACAATGATATCGCCATCCTCCGGGCAGTCTAAGATATACCAACACTCAGTTTTACCATAGGCACCATTTTCATACTCCCTGGCATACGTATCGTCAGGATGCACCTGAATGCTTAAATCTTCTCTAGCATCTATAATCTTTACTAAAAGTGGAAAATCAACAGCTGATGGATAGCCAAACAGCTCCTTATGGCTGCTCCAGAGTTCACTTAAACGAGCACCCTTATAAGCTCCATCAGAGATGGTACAATCTCCCTCAGGGTGCGCACTTATTGCCCAGCATTCTCCTGTATGCTCATTAGGTATTTCATAGCTAAATTCTTTTTTTAGCCGATTACCTCCCCATAGTCTTTCTTTGAATACCGGATTTAAAAATAGAAGTTCTCTCATCTGTCTGAATCTCATCCTATCTTCATAATATCGAATAATTTTAAATAAAACAATGTATTATGGAAATGTTTATACTTTTTTCATTTTCTTTATATTTGGTGAATAAATAAACCACTTCTTAATTTTGGCTCAAACCAAGTGGATTTTGGTGGCATTAATAACCCTGCATCTGCTACTGCAAATAACTCCTGAATACTGGTAGGATACATGGAAAAGGCCACTTTCATATCTGTATTCACACGTCTCTCTAATTCTTTTAATCCCCGGATTCCACCAATAAAGTCTATCCTCTTATCCACTCTCGGATCACCTATTCCAAGCACAGGTTCTAATACATAATCCTGTAATAACGCCACATCAAGACTTTTTACTGCATCAGTAATCTGAAGTAAGTCTTCTTTCGCCATAAGCTCATACCACTGTCCCTCCAGGTACATGCCGAAGGTTGCTTTTTTAACAGGACTATATGGCTTAGTTCCTACTAAACTTACGGTAAAATGCTTCTTGATCTCTTCTATAAACTCTTCCTTACTGTACCCATTGAGATCCTTTACTGCACGGTTATAGGCCAGAATTTCTAGCTGATTATCTGGGAATAGAACAGACAGAAAGTAATTGAATTCTTCCGTTCCGGTAAAATATGGCTGGTCATTTCTTCTATTCATACCAACCTTTACTGCAGAAGCAGCTCTATGATGTCCATCTGCGATATATATCTCATTGATATCAGCAAAAGCCTTATATATAGCCTCGATATCCTCTTTATTTCCAATCCTCCACACATTATGGGTTACACCATCTACTGCAGTAAATGCATATAAGGGAGCTTCCTTCTTAGTGCGGTTAACAACCTCGTTAATAATGGTATTAGAGCGATAGGCAAGGAAAATCGGTCCTGTCTGGGCGCTTAAGATATCTACATGGTTAATTCGATCAATTTCCTTATCTTCTCGGGTCTTCTCATGCTTCTTAATCACATTGTTGGCGTAATCATCAATAGAGGAGCATGCCACAATACCAGTCTGGGACCTTCCATTCATAATCAGCTCATAGATATAATAGCAGGCATCTTTATCCTTACTTAAGGTACCATCCTGAATCATTTGCTCTAATAGCTCTTTGGCTTTTTCATATACTCTTGGATCATATGTATCAACAGTTTCATCAAACTGGGTCTCTGCCCGATCAATCTTCAAAAAAGAAAGAGGCTCTCTCTTTACCTCTTCTAAGGCTTCACTACGATTGTATACATCATAGGGAAGTGCAGCTACTCGACTTGCTACCTTTTCGCTTGGACGAACGCAGGTAAATGGTTTAATCTCAGCCACGTTAATAACCTCCTAAATCACTTAATTCTACTTATTATAGCATTTTGAGATAAGGTTGTAAATGTATGAGATACATCCTTTGCAACAGTGAATTGCAAAAAAAGAGCCTCTCCTATGGGGGCATTATACCTTTCATAAGAGATGCTCTTTTATGATTTATACTATTTTACAACTCTGACTTTTAATACACCACCGACTGCAGCTAAACCAGCTACTACTTCATCAATGCTATTACCATCAAAATCAACGATTGTGTAGGCAAAATCCCCTTTAGATTTATTTACCATGTTGTCAATATTTAAGCCTTTGCCGGAGACCACACCAGATAACTGGCTGATCATATTAGGTATATTCTTATGGTTTACAGTGATACGATGTGCAGTTGCACATACACCTGCATCACAAGCTGGGTAATTTACAGAATTCTTGATGTTACCGTTTTCAATGTAATCCATGATCTGCCTAACAGCCATAACCGCACAGTTATCCTCAGATTCTTCTGTAGAAGCACCTAAGTGAGGGAATGCAATCACACCTTCCATGTTAGCAGTCTTAGCATTAGGGAAGTCTGTAACATATTTGGCAACCTTTCCACTAGCTAAAGCTTCCTTCATGTCATCATCATTTACCAAAAGATCTCTTGCAAAGTTCAGAATCACAACTCCATCCTTCATCATTGCCATCGTATCTTTGTTAATCATTCCACGAGTATCGTCTAATAATGGAGTATGAACTGTTATGTAATCACACTCTTTAAAAATTTCTTCTTTATTCTTAATATACTTAATATCTCTAGAAAGATTCCATGCATGAGTAACTGAAAGGAATGGATCACATCCATACACTTCCATACCTAATCTGTTAGCAGCATTGGCAACTAATACACCAATGGCACCAAGACCGATTACGCCAAGCTTCTTACCTTGAATCTCTTTACCAGCAAATTTAGCTTTCGCTTTCTCCATGGTTTTGCTAATATTAGCATCCTCTTTATTAGCCTCTACCCATTTTGCACCACCAATGATGTCACGAGCTGCTAGCATAAGACCGGCTATTACTAATTCCTTAACACCATTCGCATTAGCACCTGGAGTATTAAATACAACAATACCTTTCTCTGCACATTTATCAAGAGGAATATTGTTGACACCTGCACCAGCTCTGGCTACTGCCAATAACTGATCAGAAAGCTCTAAATCATGCATTGCTGCACTTCTAACCAAAACTGCCTCTGCATCCTTAAATTCATCTACTATTGTATAATTATCTGTAAGTAGATCCATCCCTACAGGACTGATAGGATTTAAACAATTAATCTTTGCCATGCCTTTATCCCCCTACTTATTCTCAGCTTCGAATTTTTTCATGAACTCAACTAATTTCTCAACGCCTTCTTTAGGCATTGCGTTGTAGATACTAGCTCTCATTCCACCAA